>NZ_JXAC01000003.1 GCF_000814685.1 Sphingobacterium sp. T2 | reverse complement strand
GTTCGGGACATCTGACGGAAGGGAGGTAAAGGACATTCTTACTTCTTCTTCTTATCATCCGCATGGTATCAAGGTAAGGCTCACGGATGGTCAGGTAGGAAGAGTGCAAGAAATTGTGGAATAGGCGTCGGCCTATAAATAAGGGAAGGAGAATGTATTTTTTTGAAGATTTTCTTTTTTAGAATTTAGTTTTTGTTGTACCTTTGTCCCTCGTGAAATCAGGCACTTTTGATCCGGTATATTCAGCAATCAACTTCAATGTAATCATTGAATCATCAAATATTTGATACGTTAGCCCATTTGGGTCTTTTTTTGTGTCCGGACGGATCATCAGTTATGGTTAAATGGAATAATTTTTTACAGTATAAATAAGAAATGACCAGCTACAGTAAATTACCCGCAATTTTAGTTTTAGAAGATGGTACTGTTTTTCATGGTAAGGCTGCCGGAAAAATAGGAACAACTACTGGCGAAATTTGTTTTAACACCGGTACTACAGGGTACCAAGAAATCTTTACCGATCCGTCGTATTATGGACAAATCATGGTGACGACAAATGCCCATATTGGTAACTACGGTATTGATGAAGACGATACAGAATCGGAAAAAATTCAAATCGCCGGATTAGTTTGTAAAACTTCAATAATCAACTACAGCCGTAAGTTAGCTGATACAGTCTATCCAGACTTATTTTGAAGAACAAAATTTGGTCGGTATTTCGGATATAGATACACGTTCGTTAGTGCGTCACATCCGTGACAAAGGTGCTATGAACGCTATTATTTCATCAGAAAACCTAGACATAGATTCGTTGAAAGCTGAATTGGCTAAAGTTCCTTCAATGGCCGGTTTAGAATTATCTTCAAAGGTAAGTACGAAAGAGCCATATTATTATGGCAGTGAAGATGCAGCAATACGTATTGCAGTATTGGATTTGGGTATCAAACGTAACATTTTAAGAAACTTCGACTCACGTCAGGTGTATGCGAAAGTGTTCCCTGCAAAAACTACTTTTGCGGAGATGGAACAATGGGAGCCTGACGGTTACTTCATCTCTAACGGTCCGGGTGACCCTTCAGCGATGGATTACGCTATCAATACGGTGAAAGAAATCTTGGCTGCTGACAAACCTATGTTTGGTATCTGTTTAGGTCACCAGATCTTAGCGTTGGCAAATGGCATCCGTACGGAAAAGATGTTCAACGGTCACCGTGGTATCAACCACCCTGTGAAAAATATCATCTCCAATCGTTGTGAGATCACATCACAAAACCACGGCTTTGGAGTAGTGAGAGAAGACGTAGAAAAATCGGAAAATATAGAAATTACCCACATCAACCTTAACGACAACTCTATTGAAGGTATTCGTGTGAAAGGTAAAAAAGCATTCTCGGTGCAATATCACCCGGAATCTTCGCCAGGCCCACACGATTCTCGTTACCTGTTCGATGAGTTTGTAAGTATGGTAAAATCATAGGTTTGTAGTTATTATTCTATTTATAGTAGAAGGGCTCAACAGTAGTGTTGAGCCTTTTTTGTTACAGGAAGATAATATAAAAAAACACCCAAGTTCAAAAACTTGGGTGTTCCTCTTCAAACTGAATAAGGTTATTTTTCGTTTTCCTCTTTTATGTCGGAAGAAACGGAGTCATCCTTGTTCGGGTTTTCTCCTCGGATGATAATCTCTTTTTTCTCTTCGTCGAGATCTACTACCAAGGTAGCATTTGGCTTCAGTTCTCCTTTAAGGATCTCTTCGGCGATAGGATCTTCCAAATATTTCTGGATGGCACGTTTCAAAGGACGCGCTCCGAAGTTAGAATCATAGCCTTTGTCAGCGATGTACTCTTTAGCTTTGTCGGTAAGCTGGATGCTGTATCCCAAGCCTTCAATACGGCTGAAAAGTGACTTAAGCTCGATATCGATGATTTTGAATATATCTTCTTTGTTTAGAGAGTTGAAGACGATAACATCATCAATACGGTTTAAGAATTCAGGAGCGAAAGCCCGTTTCAATGCCGATTCAATCACACTGCGTGAATGAGCATCTGCTTGATTTTCCCGTGCCGAGGTGGTGAAGCCCACACCCTGCCCGAACTCTTTGAGCTGACGTACCCCAATGTTGGATGTCATGATGATGATAGTATTTCTGAAGTCAACCTTTCGACCTAAAGAGTCTGTCAATTGGCCTTCTTCCAATACTTGTAACAGCAAGTTGAATACGTCTGGATGGGCTTTTTCAATTTCATCCAGCAGCACAACGGAATAAGGTTTACGACGAACCTTTTCGGTAAGCTGACCACCCTCTTCATAGCCTACATATCCTGGAGGCGCTCCTACGAGACGTGATACGGCGAATTTTTCCATGTATTCGCTCATGTCTACCTGTATTAGGGCATCTTCCGAGTCGAACATGAAACGTGCCAACTCTTTAGCCAGCTCGGTCTTACCTACACCGGTAGGCCCTAAGAAGATGAATGATCCTATTGGTTTTTTGGGATCTTTTAGGCCTGCACGAGTACGCTGTATAGCTTTTACTAGCTTATGTACAGCCTCATCCTGACCGATGATACGACCTTTCATCGCTTCAGCCATGTTCAACAGCTTCTGACTGTCGGATTGGCTTACACGTTGTACTGGAATTCCTGTCATCATGGATACTACCTCTGCTACGTTTTCTTCCGTTACGGTGTATCTTTTTGTGCGTGTTTCAGCTTCCCATGCTGATTTTTCTTTTTCCAGCTCTTCCAACAGGCGTTTTTCCGTGTCACGAAGTTTTGCGGCCTCTTCATATTTCTGAGAGCGTACCACTTTGTTTTTCTCCATTTTTACCTCTTCGATTTTCTCTTCTATATCGATAATAGATTGAGGTACATGGATGTTGGTTAAGTGTACGCGTGAGCCTGCCTCGTCCAAGGCATCTATAGCCTTGTCCGGAAGAAAGCGGTCGGTGATATAACGTGATGTCAATGTCACACAGGCTTCTAATGCTTCCGGGGTATAGATGACATTGTGATGTTCTTCGTATTTGTCCTTGATACGGTTAAGGATTTCTAGCGTTTCCTCATGGGTGGCAGGTTCTACCATAACCTTTTGGAAACGACGATCCAGAGCACCATCCTTTTCGATGTACTGACGGTATTCGTCTAGGGTCGTAGCACCTATACATTGGATTTCTCCACGAGCTAGGGCAGGTTTGAACATGTTTGAAGCGTCCAACGATCCCGAAGCGCCACCTGCTCCTACAATGGTGTGAATCTCATCGATAAATAAGATTACATCCGGAGACTTTTCCAGTTCGTTCATCACGGCTTTCATACGCTCTTCAAATTGGCCACGGTATTTGGTGCCCGCTACCAATGAAGCCAGATCCAAGGTTACTACACGCTTGTTGAACAGCACACGTGAAACCTTTCTTTGCACGATACGTAAGGCTAGCCCTTCCGCAATGGCAGATTTACCTACTCCGGGCTCACCGATGAGGATTGGGTTGTTTTTCTTACGACGTGACAAGATCTGCGACACTCGTTCTATCTCTTTTTCGCGACCAACAATAGGGTCTAGCTTGCCTTCTTCCGCGGCTCTTGTCAGGTCACGACCGAAGTTGTCCAGTACTGGCGTCTTAGATTTGATGTCTGACACTTTTTTGGGAGCGGAAAAGCTTTCCTGTTCTTCGTAGTCATCGTCTGGTGTAGAAGAGCTCGACGCTTCATCTCGGATGACACCGCGGTTTTGCTCTACCTCATTTTTGAACAGGTCGTAGTTTACACCGAACTGTTGCAAGATTTGCGAGGCTATGTTGTCTTCATCACGAAGGATAGCCAATAGCAGATGTTCCGTGCCAATGATGTCGCTTTTGAAGATTTTAGCTTCCAGATATGTAATTTTTAGTACTTTCTCTGCCTGTTTTGTTAAAGGGACAGATCCAATAGGTGTCCGGGATACAGACGATCCTTTCACTGCATCCTCTATGGCCTGTCTGATACGTGCTGTATCGATATTTTAAGTCTTTTTAAAATTTTTATAGCTATACCATCACCTTCTCGGATAAGTCCCAGTAAGAGATGTTCTGTACCTATATAGTCATGACGGAGCCTGATAGCCTCCTCACGACTATATGAAATTACATCCTTTACTCTTGGTGAAAATTTTGCTTCCATTAATAATACCTTTCTTTTATGAAATATAAGCAGGGTTTTTATAAAAGTATGAAATAATCTCAAAATCCGAACTTATATTTTACTATAAATTATCAACAATTGCGCCATTAAATTTTATCGACAAAATGGCAGATTTTAGGTGTCGTCACTTCTTTAAATTTGAAAGTGGTACCAATTTTTGTTTGGGGCTTAATTTGACTATCTTTGACTTAAATAAATTTAATAAAAAATCAGTTTATTGTTTTTATATGTCTGACGAAAAAGTAATATTTTCCATGGCGGGGGTAAACAAAATCTATCCGCCGCAAAAACAAGTTCTTAAAAATATATACTTATCCTTTTTTTATGGTGCAAAGATTGGGGTTATAGGTCTTAATGGTTCTGGAAAATCTTCTTTATTGAAGATAATTGCCGGTATAGACAAATCCTATCAAGGAGAAGTGGTATTCTCGCCAGGCTATTCAGTAGGCTATCTTCCTCAGGAGCCGGAGCTGGATCCTGAAAAGACAGTACGTGAAGTGGTAGAAGAAGGAGTTGCGGAAATCACTTCCATTTTGAAAGAATATGAAGAAATAAACGAAAAGTTCGGTCTGCCTGAGGTGTATGAGAATCCGGATGAGATGGATAAGCTGTTGGCACGTCAGGGCGAATTACAAGATAAAATCGATGCTACTAATGCGTGGGAGTTAGACACGAAACTGGAGCGTGCCATGGATGCGTTGCGCTGTCCGGATCCTGATGCTAAGGTTGCCAATCTGTCAGGTGGTGAGCGCCGTCGGGTAGCTTTGTGTCGTCTTCTGCTTCAAGAGCCGGATGTATTGTTGTTGGATGAGCCTACCAACCACTTGGACGCGGAGTCTATAGATTGGCTGGAGCAGCACCTTCAGCAATACAAAGGTACGGTCATCGCAGTGACGCACGACAGATACTTCTTGGATAATGTGGCGGGATGGATTTTGGAGTTGGATAGAGGAGAAGGTATTCCTTGGAAGGGGAACTACTCTTCTTGGCTGGATCAGAAAGCTAAACGCTTAGCCCAAGAAGAAAAGCAGGAAACCAAACGTCAAAAAACATTGGAACGTGAGCTGGAGTGGGTACGCATGGCGCCTAAAGCCCGTCATGCCAAATCTAAGGCCCGTCTTCACAACTATGAAAAGTTAGCGTCGGAAGAAACGAAGGAGCGTGAAGAGAAGCTGGAGCTTTTTATTCCTCCTGGACCGCGCTTAGGAAATGTCGTTATCGAAGCACAAAATGTAACCAAAGCCTATGGAGATCGTATCCTGTTCGAAAATTTGAGTTTTTCCTTACCTCCTGCAGGTATCGTTGGAATTATAGGTCCTAATGGTGCTGGAAAGACTACCTTGTTTAGATTAATCACAGGTCAGGAACAGCCGGATTCTGGAACTTTCCGTGTAGGGGAAACAGTAGTGTTAGGGTATGTAGACCAAATGCACGACGACCTTGACCCTGAGAAAAGTGTATGGGAAAATATATCGGGGGGTAGCGACAACATCATGTTAGGTAACAGGATGGTTAACTCCAGAGCATATGTTTCTAAGTTTAATTTCAATGGAGCTGACCAACAAAAGAAAGTGGGAGTATTGTCTGGAGGAGAAAGAAATCGCGTCCATTTAGCTATGACCTTGAAAAAAGGTGCTAACGTACTGTTGTTGGACGAGCCTACCAACGATATTGACGTAAATACGTTACGTGCCTTGGAGGAAGGTTTGGAAAATTTTGGTGGCTGTGCTGTGATCATTTCCCACGACCGTTGGTTCCTCGACAGGATATGTACGCATATCTTGGCATTTGAAGGCGATTCTCAGGTGTATTTCTTCGAAGGAAATTATACCGAATATGAAGAAAATCGTAAAAAACGCTTGGGAGATGTAGCTCCTAAACGTATTAAATACAAAAAGTTAGTTAAATAAGAAGATGAGTTTAGAATCCGCAAAGCTTCTAGAAGCGATTATAGAAAACGCTATAGACGGTATCATCACTACCGATAATCGGGGATTTGATCGAGTCTATCAATCCGGCAGCACTAGAGTTGTTTGGCTATACAGCTGAAGAGGTCGTGGGGCAGAATGTTTCCATATTGATGCCGGAGCCGGATAGGAGCTTGCATGATTCTTATATAGAAAATTACAGGCGAACAGGCAAAAAGAAAATTATAGGTATAGGCCGTGAGGTTTTGGGCCGTAAAAAAGACGGCTCGACCTTTCCTTTTCGCCTAGCAGTAAGTGAGGTGTTTTATAAGGATAAAAGCGTCTTTGCAGGCTTTATTCACGATCTGTCCAAGGAGAAAAAGGCCGAAGAGGAACTTCGTAAGCATACGTTGGAGCTGGAAGAGATCGTCCGTAACCGTACCAAAGATCTGATAGCCTTGGTGTCTGAATTAGAGAAAGCGAAGGCGGAGGTTTCCAAATCGTTGGAAAAGGAAAAAGAACTGAACCAGCTTAAGTCGCGTTTTGTGTCTATGGCTTCACACGAATTCCGAACACCTTTAAGTTCTGTTCAGTTGTCAGCATCTCTTATAGATAAATATCTGGAGAAGCCGAATGCGGCGGAATCCATCATGAAACATACCAACCGTATCAAGGGCGCTGTGCAGCTGCTCAATAATATTCTCAATGACTTTCTGTCTTTGGAGAAGTTAGAAGCCGGCGTGGTGGTCGTAAAAATGGAAAAAATTAATGTCGTGCAGCTCGGAGAAGAGATCACGGCGGAGATGCAGCTGATATGCAAGAAAAACCAGCATATCGTTTATCAGCATACGGGAACGCAGGCTGAATTTGAGTTGGATGCCCACCTCTTAAAGAACAGTATTATCAACCTTATCTCCAATGCCATAAAATATTCTGGAGAAGATACCTTTATAGAGTTTGCCACAGAAATTACAGATGATTTATGTACAGTGATGGTCAGTGACAACGGTATCGGTATTCCGGAAGATGCACAAAAACATCTGTTTGAGCCCTTCTTCAGGGCGCACAATACAGGAAATATTCCTGGAACGGGGTTAGGTCGTTAATATTGTTAAGCGATATGTGCAACTTATGGGTGGAGAAATGGAATATAAATCAGCATTAAACAAAGGAACATCCTTTAAAATGATCTTCAGACGCAACAAATAATCATCTGTCTATGACTAAGAAAAAAATAATTAATCGTTGAGGATAATTTAGAAATCAGAGAGAGTACGGCCGAAATTTTGGAACTTACTGGGGGGTATGAGGTTTTGCAGGCAGAAAACGGAAAAGAGGGGGTGGAGATGGCTATGCAGCATATTCCGGATCTTATTTTATGTGACATCATGATGCCTGAGTTGGATGGCTACGGCGTATTGTATATGCTCTCTAAGCATGAGCAGACTATGCACATTCCCTTTATTTTCCTCACGGCCAAGTCGGAGCGTGTGGATATGCGCAAAGCTATGGAAATGGGGGCCGACGACTATCTGGTTAAGCCTTTTGATGATTTGGAATTGCTCAATTCCATCGAAAGCCGTCTGAAGAAAAGAGAAAGCCTGCAGACCTTGTTTGCACATAAAAGCAGCAATCCGTTGAGCCTTAGTGACGAGGAGCAGGATTTAATGCTGAACGAGCTTGTCAATGAAGCGCGTGTCAAAGTATACAAGAAAAAGCAGCTTATCTACGAGGAAGGGGATAGTCCTGTGTATGTATATTATGTGAAGTCCGGAAAGGTGAGAACTTTTCTGTATTATCAAGATGGTAGGGAACTGACGACAAGTATACTTTCGGCGACTGAGTTTTTCGGTTATGAATCTGTCTTACTGAACGAAAAATATACGGACAATGCCAGTGCATTAGAAGATACAGAGGTTGCTTTAATTCCGAAAGAAAAATTCTTTGAACTCATGTTCAATAAGCCGGTGCTTGCTTCTAAATTTATAAAGCTACTTTCCGGCAACGTGAAAGAAAAAGAAGAGCAGATGCTGGGCTTTGCTTATGACTCTGTAAGAAAGCGTGTTGCCAATACTTTGGTGCAGGTCGCGGTAAAATCTGTCAGCGATGAAAATCAGGATGAGGTGGTGATTCGCGTGTCACGCGACGATTTGGCGGCATTGGCAGGGACAGCCAATGAGACCATAAGCCGTATGTTGGCGGACTTTAAGGAGGAAAAGCTCATCACTAAAGTAGGAAATGCCATACGGATTTTTTCCATCCGCAAGCTCAAAAACATCAGACAATAAGAAATTTCTAGGGCTCCCTTACGGGAGCCTTTTTTTTGTGACTTATATCACATATTCTCCTGACCGGTTACATACCATGCCCCACCTTAATCTGGTAATTTTGGACAATTTAAGGGATTAAAAAATATATGCGTGTTGTAGTCTATAATATTCAAGATTTTGAGAAGGAGACATTGGCCAAAGCTAATGCTAAGGTGCATGACTTGACCCTTATTTCGAATCCTCTGAATCTTGAAACATTAAGATATGCTGTAGGGAAAGAGGTGGTCATCATTTCGCATAAGGATATTTTGGACCGAGAAATTTTAGATGCGCTACATAATATTAATGTAAATAAGATTATTACACGCTCTTCTACGATGGATCATATCGATATGGATTATGCGAAGAAACTCAAATTTCATGTCGCTAACACGCCGGATTCGGATACCTCATTGGAGAGTGTAGCTCAACAGACCATAAAGAATCTTACACTTTGGACACAAAACGAATGTTTGGGAAGTTCCTGTCAATGTGGGTTTTCGTGTAATAAGGATAAAACTTTATAATAAACTTCTAAATTTTGAACCGATGTTAGAGAAGTTGATCGACAAATATAATGTACCTGCTCCGAGGTACACTTCTTATCCTACCGTTCCTTTTTGGGAAAATGAAAAATTTAACCGTGAAGAATGGACGGAAAGGGTAGTAGCCCGTTATAAGCAAACAAAATCCGAAGGAATAAGTATCTATATTCATTTACCGTATTGCGAAAGTCTTTGCACCTATTGTGGTTGTAATACGCGCATTACGAAAAACCATAAGGTTGAAGATCCTTACATCGGTTCTTTATTAAAAGAGTGGGAAATGTACCGTCAGCTTTTTGGAGAAGGAGGTGTCTTGATTCAGGAGATACATCTTGGTGGCGGTACTCCCACTTTTTTTTTCACCAGAGAATCTTAAAAAATTAATTCAAGGGATATTGGCGGGTAACAAAAAAACGCAAGATGCAAGTTTTTCGTTTGAAGCCCATCCCGCAAATACTACCCGCGAGCACCTTCAGACCTTATATGACCTAGGGTTTAAGAGATTGAGTCTTGGAATTCAGGACTTTGATGAGAAGGTTCAGTATGTCATAAATAGACACCAGACGGTAGAGGATGTTTCACGAGTTATGAAAGAAGCTCGTCAGATAGGTTATGAATCCATCAACTTTGATTTAATATATGGACTTCCTCTGCAGACGTTAGATTCTATCAAGCATACTCTTAATTTATCACTGAAACTTTCTCCGGACCGTATATCCTTTTACAGTTATGCTCATGTGCCCTGGATAAAACCTGGCCAAAGACGCTTTACGGAGTTGGATCTTCCGGTAGGTAAGGCCAAGCTAGAGCTGTATCTGCAAGGTAAAGCGATGATTCAGGAAGCCGGCTACGAAGATGTAGGGATGGACCATTTCGCAAAGAAGGGGGATGCGCTCTTTGAAGCCAACGTAAACGGAACATTACATCGCAACTTCATGGGATATGCCGATAGGTATACTCCATTGATGATAGGGCTAGGTGTTTCCGCTATTTCGGATGCATGGACAGCCTTTGGTCAGAATGTGAAAACCGTTGAAGAATATCACGATCTTATCCGACAAGGATTGCTCCCAGTATTTAAAGGGCATTTTTTGAATGACGAGGACCTGACTATCCGTCAATATATCTTAGACATGATGTGCCGAGGCGTGGTGAATCTAAAACCTCAACACGAGTTGAATGAGCGTTTCCTGTCGCGTCTCTCTCCTCTGGAGCAGGACCAACTGATTCGGATCAAAGACAATACGATCAGTATAACACCGACAGGGAAATCTTTCTTACGCAACGTATGTATGGCTTTTGATGAGCGTTTACAACGTCGTCAGGAGCGAGACAACTTGTTCAGTCAAGCAATTTAAAGGATAACATTATGGCGGTAGAGGCGAAGATAGGAACCACATGCTTTCACTGTGGTGACAAAGTAGAGGAAACTCCCTATGTATTGGATTCCCACACTTTCTGTTGTTTGGGATGTCAGACAGTGTATCAAATCCTAAGCCAGAATAATCTGGAGAGCTATTACCGTTATAATACTCATCCTGGAAAATCACAAAAATTGACAGAAGCAGGATCTCTCTTATCTTGACGAACCCAATATTGTTGCCAAGTTGGTAGACTATCAGGACGACCAAATAGGGATTATCACCTTTTATATACCCGCTATCCATTGTAGTTCCTGCATATGGCTGTTGGAAAATGTGTATAAGCTGGAAGCCTGCCATCCGATCTTCAAAAGTGGAATTTATTGAAAAACAGGCTAGCAATCACTTTCGATAAACAAGTTAATTACACTGAGAGAAGTGGTGGAACTACTTCAGCGCATTGGCTACGAGCCTAAAATTACACTTCAAGATGTAGTTAAGGAAAGTAGAAAAGTGAGTTACAATGGACTTATTGCGAAGCTTACCGTCGCAGGATTTTGCTTTGGCAATTCCATGATGATTAGTTTTCCTGACTACTTCGGTATAGGAGAATTTGAACGTGAATATGCCCATTTCTTTGGTTACATGAATTTGGCATTCGGAATTCCAGTTTTGTTTTACAGTGCTGCGGACTATTTCAAGTCGGCATGGAACAGCTTAAAGCAGAAGCAACTCAACTTGGATGTTCCTTTAGCCTTAGGGATTCTGGTGCTGTTTTTACGCTCTGCTATAGAAATCTTAACCCATACCGGTCCGGGTTTTATGGATACCTTGTGTAGTCTGGTGTTTTTTTATCTTGGTAGGTAAATGGGTACAGCAAAGAACATATTATCATATATCTTTTGAAAGAGATTACCGTTCCTATTTTCCTGTGGCGGTAACGGTCATGGAAGAGAATAAGGAAATTCCTAAACAGATAGGAGATTTAAAGGTAGGAGATCGGATACTTATACGTAATAATGAGATTATCCCTGCTGATGCGATCCTACTAAAGGGAAACGCATCTGTGGATTTCAGCTTTGTGACAGGGGAGAGCAAGCCGGTGGACAAAGTTTTGGGAGAGGTAGTGTATGCCGGAGGACGACAGTTGGGCGAAGCATAGAGCTGGAAGTGGTGAAACCTGTCTCTCAAAGCTACCTTACACGTCTATGGAACAACGAGTCTTTCAAGACTTACGAAAAGAAATTCGACACTTTTGTAGGTTTCATAAGCAAATATTTTACGGTTGTCTTAGTGAGCATAGCGTTGACCGCGTTGGCGTTTTGGTGGATCAACGGACATGCTGACAAAGCTTGGGGAGCTTTTACGGCAGTGCTTATCATCGCTTGTCCGTGTGCTTTGGCTTTAAGTTCTCCATTTACTCTTTCGGCGGCATTGAGCATTTTCGACCGTAACAAATTTTATATCAAAAATACCGCGGCCATAGAGCAGATGGCAGCAATTGATACGGTGGTGTTTGATAAGACGGGTACCATCACATCGCCTAATGCATCAACTTTATGGTTCGAAGGAGAATTAAGTGCTCTGGAGAAAGATATACTTTTCTCCATGTGCCGTAACTCTAATCACCCCTTGAGCAGAGAAATCGTGAAATGGATAGGTACGTGCAACATCCTTCCCATATCGGACTACAAAGAAGTGGTGGGGAAGGGACAGTCAGCAAAATATTTAGATTATAAGGTAGATATAGGCAGTGCCGGATATGTTGGTGTTGCAAAAACCGCGGAGAGCACTGCTGTTTACGTAAAAATAAATGATGAATTAAAAGGCGTTTTTACATTGGAGCAGTCATGGCGTCCTAGGCTCAATGATGTGGTGCAGACTCTGAAGAAGGAGGGCTATAACCTTCATCTTATTTCGGGAGATAACGAACGAAAGGCTGAGGCGCTGAAGATAATCTTCCCTTCGGAATCTCAGCTGTTGTTTAACCAAAATCCTTCCGAGAAGCTGCAACGTATTGATCAATGGCAAAAGCAAAATCATAAAGTGTGTATGCTGGGAGATGGGCTTAACGATGCGGGGGCACTGCGTAAGGCTGATCTTGGAATTGCTGTATCGGATGATATCAACAATTTTTCTCCGGGCTGTGATGCTATCTTGGATGGTGTTTCCTTTGATAAGATTCCGGCTTTTTTTAATTTTAGTAAAGATGCGGTGAAAGTCATCAAGATGAGTTTCGGCATATCGTTGATGTATAACATCATAGGATTGAGCTTTGCGGTACAAGGAACGATGTCTCCATTATTTGCCGCTATATTGATGCCTATAAGTACGGTGACCATAATATCTTTTACAAGCTTGATGACACGTTGGTGCGGTAAGCGAAGAGGACTGTTATAAAAAAGTATAGTACAATGAACATAATTTTTTTATTAATTGGGTTTAGTGTTATTATAGCTTTGATTTTCCTTGGGGCTTTCTTTTGGGCCAATAAAACCAAACAATATGAGGACACATATACCCCTTCGGTGCGAATCTTGTTTGATGATGAGGTAAAAGATACCGATAGTGCAGAGGTGAAGTAGAAAGATTATTTTATTATCCTACCATTATCTGTAATAAGGAAGAAACTATATTCCGGGAATTTTTTTGCCAATGCAATACCTTGCTTTGTCCCCAACACCATGATGGATGTGCTTAAGAAATTGGCGAATTCGGCTGACGGTCCCCAGATGGTAACACTTGTAAGTCCAGTGGAAGGATAGCCGGTCTTGGGATTGATGATGTGTGAATAGCGAATGCCATCAATTTCAGCATATTTTTCGTAACTGCCGGAAGTAGCTACTGCACTTTCTTTAAGCTTGAGTACCTTGGCTATGCGGTGCTTTTTAAACGGATTTTTAATACCTATTTTCCATGTTTTGCCAAGAGGTTGTGATCCCCATGTAGTTAGGTCGCCGGAGGCATTTACTATTCCTCCTTTAACGCCTAAAGATTTCATGAGTGCTCGACCTCGATCTGCAGCGTAACCTTTTCCGATGGAGCCAAAGCCTATTTTCATTCCTTTTTGGGACAGAAAGATGGTGGAATGGGTAGTGTCTAGAATGATATTTTCATAGCCTACATTTTTGATGGATTCTCTGACGGTGGTTTCTGAAGGCTTATGTGTCATGCTGCCGTCGAACTTCCACACTTTGTCCAGAGCAGCAATACTGATATCAAAGGCGCCTTCCGTCATGGAAGAGTAGTATAAGGCTCTTTGCGTGAGTTCCAAAAGTTCTTTGTCCACTTTTACGGGTTTGATTCCTGCCAGCCTGTTGATTTCGGATACTTGTGTATGTGGTCGCCATTCTGAAATCAGATTTTCTATACGCTCCATCTCTTCTATGGTAAGGTCAATAAAGTGATTTGCCGTGATGCTATCCTGAGCTACGATAGTAATCTGAAATTGAGACCCCATAAGGATTGTATTGCGGGTCACAGCAATATCTTGGGCATTTAGCATGGAGGGGCCAAAGCCTAATATGACTAATAATAGCAGCAAATTATTTCTGAAAAATTTATAGTCTTTCATCAATAGCAATCTGTCAGAATTTGTTTTTTTGACTTATAGGTAGACAGACTTTCGTTGTTGTATGACTGAGAGATCTGGTCTAGTACCTTTTCTACATCTTTCTGCATCTGTAGGGATCCACAAATCATAATCTTCCCTTCGTTATGAAGAAGGTCTGCGAAATACTTGGCATCTCTTCGAATCAAATCCATAACATACTGTTTGTCTTGTTCGCGTGAGAATGCAAAATGAATTTCCGAGAGATGCTGTCTTTCAATTTCTGCCGCAGCAAATTGTCTGTATTCTTGGACAAGCTCATTGTCGTGTCGGAATCCAGCATAAAGTCTTAAAGGAATATGAGATGTATTATCGCTTATCATACCCAGGAAAGGGGCTATTCCCGTTCCGTTGGCGATAAGGGCCACCTGATTGGCATTCTTCGGAAAGTGGAAAGAAGGATTTGGCATGATACGGCCTAGAATGGTCTGACCTTTAGTTAGACTATGCAAAAAGCCGGAACCCAAGCCGTTAGGAAATAGTTTGACCACCAGTTGTATATAATTTCCTTTTCTGCCAATAGAATATAATCGCTCTCTGTGGTCATCAGCTGGGTATATGGCCAATAAATCTCCGGAGACAAAGTTCTGTCTGCTCTTTAAGAGCACTTTGAAGGTAGGGTTAGTTTCTGTTGCTTGTGTTTTTTCTACTACGGTAAACTTCTTTAATCCCGATATATGTGGGTTGTACGCAGCTGGGGAGGTAGAAAGACCTAAAGAAAGTTTATGGTTGAGATGCCTTACCCATTCTACAAATTCGTTAGAAGATTTGTCATTGACGGTAAAAAGGTTGGTGATTCGGACAGCCCAAGGCTGTTGTTCTACTATTTTGTCTGCTGTCTGGGCGAAAGCGCAATAATCGTGATATGCTGTAGAGCCGAATCCCACCACGCTGAAGCCCACTTTTCCTTGTTGAGGATATTTTTCTAATAAGGAAATGAATTTATCTGCATTGCTGGGCGCATCACCCAATCCATAAGTGGAAGTGAGAATGAAAATATTTCTAACCTTTGGAAAGGAGACGTATTGGTTCATCATTGTAAGGAACGAGCGATGTCCCTTTGCAAGCAGCTGTTGATGTATTTTGTTGGCAAAAGAAATTGTAGAGCCGTTTTCTGACCCCACAAGAATGACAATCTCAGCATTTTGAGAAGAATACTTGTTTCGAATTTTTGTGCGACAGCGTTTTAAGGTAATGGCAAATCCCGTATAGATAAATAACAATATATTTAGCGATGCTATTCCTAAGATAATAGCCCATATGCTGTTGGTTCTTCCGCTATGTAGGTCGATGTTGATTTTTTCAAGTACTGCCGCATAAGGAAGTTTTGTTTCATGAAGGATATCACCATTGATCTGGTTGATAGAAACGATGCGGTCCTTTAGTGTGATGATGAAAGGTTCTGTCGGATCGTCCGGAATAAAAGGGAATTCTATTTTTTCTACATCCGTCAGTTTGGTATTTCGGAAGAAAGCTATATCCTTCAGCTCTTTGGTTAAATGTTCCGAAGAACTGATTTTGTGTGGTATTTCTATGTTTTCGGATTTGAAAAAGTCCAGTCTTACCAAAAAGATGATAGTTCCAGTAAGAGCAATCATAAGAACGGGGATAAGCAACCATCTTCCCGATAGGACATGATAGAAAGGAGCGAAGCTGTCTTTCTTTATTTTATCAAAGAAGTGGAGGATACCTTGCTGGCGTTTGATGACCAAGAGGATTCCGCTAATGGTTATCAATAGCAGTAAGAAAGATACAATACCTACTATGAGACGTCCTGTTTCTTTTAGAAATAGGGAGCGGTGCAGGGCTGTTGTCCATTGGATAAACGGACTTTTGGGAATGATATTGCCTAATTTTTCGCCCGTTAAAGGGTCTATATATGCATGTATGTTGTTACCCTCCTCATCCAAAGCTTCTATTGCTACAAAGTCATTATGATTCACAGTGACTTGCAATATTTCCGTATAAGCATCGCGCAAAGCGGGAATGCTTTGCGCGAGCGTGATCTCCTCGAAATTTTTTACACGATAGGGAAGGTACTTTTCTTGCACTGCATCTACAGCTAGTATTACGCCTGTAACGGACAGTATCAGTAAAAACAATGAGCTTATTAATGCTAAAGCAAGATGCGCAAATCTCCAGATCGATAACGTCATTTATTATTGAACTTTTATAAATCTTATTGTACGTATATAACCCGTCCCTTTGATACCTTCTCTGTTGTCCAAAATGTCGGAAGACAAAGCCACTTCTGCGTCTTTGACATGATATTTTTGTGTTTCTACAGCCGATTCGAACCGGATACGATAACCTTTGTTTAGTTTATTGCTGTCAAACTCTAATATTCGAGTAGCTCTTGCACCCCCGGCCACGGAGCGCCGGTGATGGCATTTAGTTTTTCTTTCTTTTTGGTTTCTGAATTTATCCCATTCTTTCAGGGTGTTATACCACTCTTGGTCGGGGCCTAGAATACCTAAGGTTTTTTCATATTCACCTTTAGGGTTGATCAGGGAAATAACTATATAGGCTTCCTTGCCGGAGTAGTTTTGCATTTGGATCATGCATTTGTACTTGGTAGTCGTCTGCGCAATGCTATGTCGTATAGCAAATATGGAAAAGAAGGTAAGTACAAAAAAATTTAATAGTATATTTCATCTCCTTATATTATTTCAAAAATTCTACAGATATATTGTTTCGGGATAAAAAGTCGTTCTCTTTAGCCAAATCATATGCAGTCTCATCGAATTCGGTTTTCAGCTCTTTTTTTGCTCCCAGTGCTATAAGTGTTTTGAGTAAGGAATCATCCTTAGCAATAAGAGCTGCTTTATGCAAAGGCGTATTGCCATCTTGATCTTGGGCATTGATGTCTGCGCCTAGCTCTGCGGCTTTTTTGATTAAATCTATGTCCTGTTTATCTACCGCTAGATGGAATAGCGTATTCCCATTTTGCTGAGGGGCCGTAATGTCGATACCCGCAGCTTTAAGGACGTTCAATTTTTCAACAAAATCGTCTTTGGCATTAGGGCGGTAGGAGTTAAACCAGTGATAGGCTATATTGTTGCCCTTCTTGTCTACCACTTTAGTGTCAGCGCCTTTCTTTATGAGAAGATCTACTATCGCCGCAGATCCAGAAGCTACCGCTTTTATGAGCGCTGTTTCGCCGTCTTCGTTGTGTGCATGGATAGTGTTGGCTTTAGAAAGAAGAGTTTCTACAAGCTGAACATCTCGTCCGGCAGCAGCATTCATTAAGATGGTATTGCCATCATGGTCTGCTTTTGTGATATCAATATCTTTAGATAAGAAGTAGTTGATAAGTTCTTTATTCGGTCTTTTTACCAATATGTGCAATAAGGTTTCTCCTTTTGGATTGACAGCCTTAGGGTTTAGACCATATTTTTCTATGAGCTGTTGAAAAACATCCAAACCGTTCTGTTTTTGACGTGACCCTTGTGTTGCAAAAAATAAAGCTTGGTCAGTAAGAGCTACCCCCTTAGCAAGGAGCCTTTCTATTAGACTTAGATTGCCTAATCGGGCGGCATAATCAGCTACCGTTCGACCGTGAGCATCTTTGTCGGTCAGAGATAATCCTTTGGAGAGCAGGTATTCTGTAACTTTAAAGTCTGTGTCATGTGCGATTGCTAACATAAGAAGAGTAGCTCCGTTTTCATAAGTTGCTTTGGGGTCTATACCTGCTTTGAATAGTGCTTCATAAACCTCAAGATTGGTATTGCCGGCGGATGCTGCGTAGGCAATCACCGGATCGCCATGACTGTCCTTATAATGTATATCAGATCCTTTTTCTATTAGATATTTAACAAGGTCAGCATTTCCTGCCGCTGCAGCCCATTGCAAGTAGGTGCGGCTATGATGTGTTTTCTTATGGATTCCATTACCCTCTTGTTCTATCAAATATATGATGACATCATTTGAAGCTCGGTTATTGATAGCATATGTGGTAGGGTCGAAGAATGCTGCATTTCCTTGAGAAGGGCTGTGATCCTTTGTTTATTTCAGCTTTTACCATTTCCAAGCTAGGTTTGCCTTTCCAGAAGTCTGGGTTCATTAGTGGATTTGATACTTGTTGTGCTTTACCATGTAAGGCGGCTGCTAGGAATAGAGTCAAAAAGGAAGATTTTTTTTCATAATCGCTTTCTTTTTTTTTAATTTAAATTAATTACTAAATAACAAAAGTATGAATTTTTCCCTGTTTACAAAATAATTTGTGATTTTATAAGGCACAT
>NZ_JXAC01000299.1 GCF_000814685.1 Sphingobacterium sp. T2 | reverse complement strand
AATGTCCAAATATCAAAATGTTAATAGATGAAAGCAAAAAATACCGGTATTGCTGAGCTGCMGATAACGGAGCAGCTAAGCCTAAGACATTAACAAAATAAGAAAAGGACTTAATAAAAGCCCTTTCTTAATTTTATTCGGTTCAATGATATTCGGCATAACAATATCCTTCTATACCATTAACTGTTCGGATCAGCCACCATAAGCTGTTTGCTCGGTTTAGTAAGGTAATGACCTCTCCTTTCGCGGCCTGCCCTATGATAGGCTGCTCTATCCCAGGCCCTTTACGGATATTCAAAGCTGTACTTTCGGTCACCACCCTTACTTTGGTTCCCACCACGTCGGGCGAAACTACAATGTCAAGTACCACTTCTCCCGAAAAAAAATTTGGATCAATCTGGTTATATATGTCCCACAACTTATTCTTTACATCAGCGGTGGGAGCTATACCTCGAATATATAAAATCCCATTCTGCTCCGCAATCTGCAGCTCAGCAATACCGGATTTTTTTGCTTCATCTATTAACATTTGATATTTGGACATTACTCCCATAACTCCTTCTTATTTAGGTTAACAACATATCTTATTGTCCTTACATTTTTATTATATTTAATTATTAAATTATAATAAACTCTTTTATAAAAACACCAAAGCCGAAAATTTGTTTTTTTATGAAATAATGTTTTAAGGTCGGCCTAGGCATTTAATAAAACAACCAATTATAGACTAATACAATAAAAAGAAGAGCTACATTATAAATTTACATTATATCGTATAAAACAAAACTATTTTCCTTAAGAGTAAATTCCCTTTACTTTTATACTAACAAAACGTTAAATAATTCAAAAATTATATAAACTATGGAAAATAACGCTAATGACATCAGCAAGTGCCCGTTCCACAATGGAACCATGAACAAAGGAATTGCAGGTGCAGGAACGCAAAACAAAGATTGGTGGCCTGACCAGCTACATTTGGCCATCTTACGTCAACACTCGTCGTTGTCCAACCCTATGGATAAGGATTTCGACTATGCAAAAGAATTCAAATCCTTGGATCTCGACGCAGTAAAAAAAGATATTGAGAAAGTATTAACAACTTCACAAGATTGGTGGCCGGCAGATTTTGGACACTACGGTCCACTAATCATCCGTATGGCTTGGCACAGTGCCGGTACTTACCGTATCCAAGACGGACGTGGTGGCGGTGGTCGTGGACAACAGCGCTTTGCACCGCTTAACAGCTGGCCGGACAACGTCAATCTGGATAAAGCCCGCAGGTTACTTTGGCCTGTCAAACAAAAGTACGGACGCAAAATTTCATGGGCTGATCTTATGATTCTTGCCGGTAACGTGGCTTTGGAATCCATGGGATTGAAAACTTTCGGATTCGGTGGCGGACGAGAAGATACTTGGGAAGCCGACCAAGATGTATATTGGGGGTCAGAAACCACATGGCTGGGTGGTGACAAACGTTATGCACATGGTTCGGAAGGTGTTGAAGGAGAAGGGGTATTGGTTTCCGATGATGATGCAGATGGAAAAATCCATTCCAGAAATCTGGAAAACCCACTTGCAGCTGTACAGATGGGATTAATCTACGTAAACCCCGAAGGTCCGGATGGCAATCCCGACCCTGTAGCCTCTGCCAAAGATATTCGTGACACCTTCACCAGAATGGGTATGACCGATGAAGAAACGGTAGCTTTGATTGCCGGTGGTCACACCTTCGGCAAAACACATGGCGCAGGCCCTGCCGACCATGTGGGGAAAGAACCGGAAGCTGCGGGACTTGAAGAACAAGGTTTGGGTTGGAAAAATACATTCGGCACAGGAAAAGGTGCAGACACCATCACTTCAGGATTGGAAGTGACATGGACAAGCAAACCTACAGAATGGTCTAATCTATTCCTAAGTTATCTTTTCGGCTTCGAATGGGAGCTTACCAATCTCCTGCAGGCGCTCACCAATGGTAGCTAAAATGTAGGCAGAA
>NZ_JXAC01000298.1 GCF_000814685.1 Sphingobacterium sp. T2 | reverse complement strand
CGGATGTTGTTATAGTAGTGTAGAAGTAGCTGTAATGGCTATGGAGCGAAGGACAACAGATACATAGTTTCAAGTGATTGGACAACTTGAACTACTATTTTATTATAATAAAAGAACAAGGATGACCCTCTTATTTGAAACACCATCACGCAGTATTCCCATCACCAAACAAATGGTGTGGGATGCTTACCGCAAGGTAAAATCCAACAAAGGCAGTGCAGGAGTAGATGAAGAAACACTCCTAGATTTTGATGCTCATTTGTCTAAGAATCTGTACAAACTTTGGAATAGATTATCAAGCGGTAGTTATTTTCCTCAACCCGTCAAGGCGGTTGAAATCCCAAAAGGT
The DNA here is from genome assembly GCF_000814685.1 of Sphingobacterium sp. T2. GTDB lineage: Bacteria > Bacteroidota > Bacteroidia > Sphingobacteriales > Sphingobacteriaceae > Sphingobacterium > Sphingobacterium thermophilum. The sequence goes on along the minus strand of NZ_JXAC01000298.1, from coordinate 2,524 downwards.
AATGGCGATACGCGATACACTTGATATCGTAGGCGGTAAATGGAAGCTGGTATTGATTTCGGTGTTACGAAGCGGTAAAAAAGGGTTTAATGAATTGTCAAGGGAAGCGGGAATTTCCCCTCGTATTTTGTCGAAAGAATTGCAAGAATTGGAAATGAACGGATTGGTCAGCCGAAAAGTCTGCGATACCAAACCTATAACTGTACAATATGAATTGACCGAATATAGTCACAGTTTAAATGATGTTTTGGTAGCTATGGAGAAATGGGGATATCAACACAGAAAAAGAATTGTTCAGGGGATTGAGTAATTGTCAAATGTTTTGTGGATTGTCTTTCTGCGGTGGTTTCGTATGCTGACACACAACGTTCCGCGGCTATGCGCCGGGCGGGGCTTTTACCCCGAATTGTTCTTTTGAAAACGTTCATTTCTCGTATCCTTAATTTATCAACCGAAGACGGATTTCCCGCCTGACGCAAAACCGATGTTGTGCATAGTTTTTTAATCCGCTTTTAGTTTTTTATTTACTCTGTAAGTTTTAATCAAATAATAAATTATTGGTGCAAAAAGTAAAATTGGTAATGTTGGAAATAAAAATCGATCAAGTCCATTTAATTTGTCTTGTGCTGCTAATATCGAAAATAGAGTAAGTACAAAACAAGTAAATCCAATTATCAAATTTATTATTCTCAACATTTTTGTTGCTATCCGATAATTTATTTCAGCATCTTCAGGTTTTAAATCTGTCGGATAATTGAAAATCCAAGGATACTGATTGAGTTTAAATATGGCAATTCCAATTATTCCGCATATTATGGGACTTGTCCATAGTAAATCTTTTTCTCCAAATCCATTTTTATCTTTTGATGGCCAATTAAAATAAATCGGCAATTTGTCAGGAAGCTGATTGTAAAAATATCCAATTAAAATTGCGGATACTAAAATCAAAATAAAAGTCAGAATTTCAATTGTTATATCAAATTTAGTTTTTCTTTATTTTTATTTTTGGTTCGACTCATTTTCTAAAATTTGTTGGCAGAAGTAATCATCTAATTCTTATCGTCTTAATGTTTCAAGTACGACAACACAAAGTCCACCTAATAAAATAATTACTCCTATAAAGAATATGTTTATCTTAATTTGGTCACTATTCCGTTCTTTTATTGATGAAGCAAGCTTCACTGTTCGACCAAATAAAGCAAATACGAAAATAGGCATCATGAGGAAATATATTATTAGCATACACAACGTTTTAGCTTAAATAAACTCCTGTAAGACAAATGCCAAATTCAGCGACAGCAATCGCTACACCAACAGGCCCAAGTGCTTTTTTTGCAATAGATTTGAAAGCTGTTTTCATTGCACTAATTGACCATACAGATGCTGTCGAACCATAAGCAAATCCAGCGAAATCGCCTAATAACGCAGCAACGGCACAGGCTCCTGCATCACTCCATGTAATTGCTCTTGCATTGGCAGAATTAACAAAAAAATTGAGATAATTCCTAGCTACTGGCTGACTATTTTCAACTTGAGTTAAAAAAGCTTTAAATGAATACTCTCCACTGTTAAGAATATCTGTGGAAATCGCACTTCTATACGTTTTGATAAAATCAACTATTGGTTTGGTCGTTGGATTTGCGACAACTGCATTATTTAGACTTTTGGATGATGGATAAAACTGTAAAGCAAAAGATAAACATTCTCTCAAACAATATTCTTCTCCAAACTCTTTTTCCATTATTTTGTCATAGTTCAATAATAATGATTGACATTCTGCAAAAATGTCAGAATCTATTTCTGGAATAGATTTGTGTTCAATCATATTCCGAAGCGGAATAAAAAAATCAAGATTTTTTCTAATAGGATTATTAGTATCGGCTTTAAAGTACTCTTTCAAACAAGTACTTAACTCCCAATAACAAAAATCCCCATCTTTTTTATTAAACCGATTGTTCGTTTTGTAAAAAGGTTTCTTCTTTTGTTTGAAAAAAATAACGTGAAATAAGGAAGTCCAAGAAATTACCATTAAAACGATATAGCCCCCCGATTTAAATTTTACGGCAGGTTTATTGTAAGTTTCAACAGCTAATAATGCTGAATCAACAGACTTTTCTAAACATTTTTTTACCGCTTTAGGCAATCCTCTTGGCATAATTATTCAGATTTTAAAATTTCAGCTAATTCTTCAAAAGATGAAATTCCGTCAATGTCTGCTGTATCAATCCAATCAATTCCGCCTGCTGGCAAATAGTTTATGATGCCGGTTTTAAAATTGTATTGTTCGTTAATTTTCTTCATATCAATAAACCAATCCATAGGAAGTTTTTTCAATCTTACAATTTCTTGAAAATCGTTTGATAGTTTGTTGGGCGACATTCCTTTTTGAATAAGAAGCAGCAAGCCTAAATCTATGGTTTTCAGAAATGTCAACTGAAAACTTCCATATCAAGTAACAATCCTAGACTTTTAAGACTTCAAGCATTCGTGAAATCGTTTGTATTGTGGCACATTCCTTTTGATA
>NZ_JXAC01000297.1 GCF_000814685.1 Sphingobacterium sp. T2 | reverse complement strand
TTCCTCCTCCTTTCAACCCCAAAGAGTTTGACTATAAGCTTATCTAAAAAACAAAGGTATGGAATTGCAGGCCCTGCTGCTTCCGAGAGAAATAAAAGTAATTGACCACCAGAAAGGAAATGTGTTTGTAGCTTATTCTTTGTCTCTACGAAAAGCGTTAATAGCAAAGTTCAGGAAGTACTTGAAGGATGACGAAGCCTTTCAGGTGGCAGTAGCTCTTATTTTTGGATACCGTTCACTGATTGATCCACAAACCATATCAGCATTTACGGATACAGGAACTATACACGTGCTGAGTGTGTCGGGCTTGCAAGTCAGTTTGGTGTTTGTGTGTTTGAATTTTGTGTTGCAGTGGTTAGACAGATGGAGGTGGGGTAAGACGGTGAAATCCTGTATCATCTTGTCATTCATCTGGGCTTATGTGATGCTGACAGGGATGAGTCCTCCGATCTTAAGGGCTGGGATAATGATTTCCTTTTTCGTGATGTCTCAGCTTCTAAATAGGAAGCAGGTTTCCGTAAATACTTTAGCCGCTTCTGCTTTAATTATCTTAATATTTTCACCCAACTATTTGTTTGATGTAGGGTTTCAGCTATCGTATGCGGCAATGCTGGGCATTTTGTTGGGGTATCCGCTATTTAGGGCATACTATCTTAGCGGAAATAAGTGGATAAATTATCTGCTAGATTATCTTTATGTGTGTATTGCTGCACAGCTGTTTACTTTACCGCTCTCTCTTTACTATTTCGGGCAGTTCCCGAATTATTTCCTGCTGGCCAACTTGTTCATCGCCCTGCCAAGCACAATTATCATGTATATTGGCGTCTTTCTTTCTATTCTGCCTTTTGACAGCCTCAATGTGGTGTTGGGTAGAATACTGGAATTTTCCTTGATTTTTATGATGGAAGGATTGAAAAGAATAGCGTCGCTTCCTTCTTCTCTCATCCAAGGGGTAGAATGGAGTGGGATTCAGGTGCTGCTATTTATTGTAGCTATGGCGGCACTGGTAGTCGGTCTGGACAGAAGATCTGGAAGGGCTTTGCTTTTGTCTATAATGTCAATTTTTGGGGTATGCGTGATAAGTGCGTTTGCTTCTATTAGAAAGACAAAAGATAGCTTTATTATTATTTACAATGTAAGATCGGACGTCGCTGCGGCTCTTGTCCGTCCGTCACAGGTTGTGCTGTATTCCACCTTGGATTCGCTGAATCACCCTACTCTACGATATAGCGTTCTGCCTAGCTTAAAGCCTTATATTTCGTCATCGCAAATAGAATTTCATAAAATCGAGAACGTCTTAAGGCATAGCTTTCTTCTCGAGTGGGGTACCTATCGTCTACTTCTACTTGAAGATAGGGTCGATGAAGCAAATCTTCCACCTGATGTGAATCTTATCCTGTGGAGAAAGAATAATGGAAATGATGTCCTTCAGCTGTTAAGTAGGTATCCGAAAGCTCAGCTTGTGGTGGACGGAAGCAACAGCGACAGACATATCCGAGCGTTGCAGGATAGAATTCCTAATTCGGAGCTATTATATGTTCTAAAAAATAATTTTGCTTATGTTTGGGATGGATTACAGTTATGAGTGCAACGATACATTCCATACTGAAGCAATATTGGGGTTATGATGCATTCAGACCCTTGCAGGAAGATATTATCCAATCGGTCTTGCAGGGGAGAGATACGCTAGCCTTATTACCTACGGGAGGAGGAAAGTCCATCTGCTTTCAGGTTCCGGCTATGATGCAGGAGGGAATCTGTATCGTGGTATCGCCGTTGATAGCTTTGATGAAAGACCAGGTTGAGAATCTCCGTAAGCGCGGCATTGAGGCTATAGCCATCTATTCGGGCATGGGGTATCGCGAGATAGACATCGCTTTGGACAACTGTATCTTCGGAAAGATAAAATTTCTCTATATAGCTCCCGAACGCTTTTATTCGGAGTTGGTGCGCGAACGTATCAAATATATGAAAGTCAATCTCTTTGCTATTGATGAGGCGCACTGTATTTCACAATGGGGTTATGACTTTAGACCTTCCTATCTGCAGCTAGCCGCATTGCGGGAAGCACATCCCGAGGTGCCAATCTTGGCCTTGACAGCTAGTGCGACGCCGAGAGTTGTAGAAGATATTCAGGAACGCTTGAATTTTAAGGCTAAGAATGTCTTTTCCAAGAGTTTTGCAAGGCCCAACTTGGGATATATGGCATTGGAGGAAGAAAACAAAATGAACCGCATGCTGCGCATCGTAAAGAAAGTGGGAGGGTCAGGCGTTATCTATGTTCGCAACAGACGCGAGACGCAGGAGATCGCCCGTTTTTTGCTGAACCATGGGGTTCCTGCAGATTATTACCATGCAGGCTTGGGGATAAAGGAGCGTGAAGGTAAGCAACAGGCGTGGACAAATAACCAAGTTCGCGTGATTGTAGCTACCAACGCCTTCGGCATGGGTATCGACAAGCCCGACGTACGTTTCGTAATCCATCTCGATATTCCGGATTCTTTAGAAGCCTATTACCAGGAGGCGGGCCGCGCCGGAAGGGATGGAAAGAAGGCTTTCCCGGTGCTGCTGTACAATCAAGAGGACAGGGAAAGGCTATGGAAAACCTATCAGGATAGCTTCCCTTCGGTGACGTTCATTCAGCAGACTTACCACCATCTTGCAAACCATTATCAGATAGCCTATGGAGCCGGAAAGGGAATGTCGGTAGACTTCGATCTTGTGGAGTTTGCAAGGAAGTATCAGCTAGAGGTGATGCAGACAATGAGTGCGTTGAAATTTTTGGAGCGTGATGGATGGATAAGCGTGTCGGAAGCGGTCTTCATCCCTTCACGATTTAAATTTGAGGTGGACTTCCATGAGCTCTATAAGTTTCAGGTGCAGGCAGCAAAATATGATCCACTGATCAAGGCTATCTTAAGGACATATGGTGGTGTGTTTGACTTTTACGTTCCTATTAACGAGTATGAGTTTGCCAAAAAATTGGGTGTTTCTTATGAAACCATCGTGCAGTTGTTGGAAGGCCTAGAAAAACAACAGATCGGTTCATATCTCAGAAGTACGGATAAGCCGCAACTTCAGTTTTTGCAGCCGCGGGTAGATTACAAAAACCTCTATATTGATACCGAATTTATCCGTGAACGCAAGCAAGTTAAG
>NZ_JXAC01000296.1 GCF_000814685.1 Sphingobacterium sp. T2 | reverse complement strand
AGCAATGGATTTTGATTACCGAGCCATGGTGTGGGGACGCTGCCCATTCTGTTCCACAGATTTACAACATGGTGAAGGATAATGCTAATATCGCGTTGGATATCCAGCTGCGTGATGAAGAACCATTTTTGATTAACAGCTATCTTACTAATGGAGGGAAATCCATTCCTAAGTTGGTCATCCGCAATAGTAAGGGAGAAGATTTAGCGGTGTGGGGGCCACGTCCGGACAAACTACAGCATATGTTTTTAGAATTGAAAGAAAAGAATGCTTCCATGGATGAAATTAAAGAAGTCATCCAGAAGTGGTATAATGAAGATAAAGGTCAGGAGATACAAAGAGAACTAGTTCAATTGCTGAGGCAATAGTTTTTTGTCATGCATATCGAGGATATACGGCTATATTGTCTTTCCAAATCTACCCAAGTGGTGGAAGAATTGCCTTTCGGTCCCGACACCTTGGTGTTTAAGATTCGTGGGAAAATATTTCTTTTGATATCCTTGGATCAATATGACGAGATACGGTTTAATGTGAAATGCGATCCCGACTATGCTGAAGAGCTACGTGAACGGTATAGTCAAACCGTTTTTCCGGGTTATCATAWRAACAAAAAACATTGGAATACGG
>NZ_JXAC01000295.1 GCF_000814685.1 Sphingobacterium sp. T2 | reverse complement strand
AGAACTGACTATGCCAATTGGAGTGGAATGCTGAAATGTAAATCAGCAGTCCCTCAAAGATAATTCTTTTTTTAGATAGGCTTGAACAACCGTGACCTTAAATTCCTTTGTATATTTTCGATAAGGCTTTCGCGATAGTCCTTGCGGACCTAATGAATTATATTGATCAATCCACTTTCTGATTTGTGACGATGATACGCCCCATTGATTCGATAATCCGTGTATCGATGCCCCTCGTTGGTAATCTTTAACCAGACGAAGCTTAAAATCGGATTTGTGTTTTTTGTACTTAACCATAAAAATGCCCCCAAATAGTGTCTAACTTTTTGGGGGCAGTGTATTTTGACTATCTCTTTCTTATTTTAGCACCTACTATAACTCATAAATGCAAGGGACACATATTTTTTGTTATACATAGGCGAAATAGGAAACTTTTGCGTTATTTTTATGTTATTATTCAAGGTTAAACGCTTAATATAATTTGACGAAGGTTTGAACAAATTTACCCGTATTGCCATACGCTCATTATTATGGATTGTAGGGACACTCATTGCTTTGATACTGCTTGTCGTGTTCCTTATTAGAATTCCTGCCGTGCAAAATTATATTGCAGGAAAAGTAACCACTTATTTAGAAAACAAGATTGGTACCCCAGTCAGAATAGGATATATCAACATTACCTTTCCCAAAATGCTGGTGTTGGAAAACGTGTATTTCGAAGATCAAAGTCGAGATACACTGCTGGCAGGAGAAAAGATTAAAGTCGACATCGATATGTTTAAAATATTTAAGAACACTATCGAAGTACAAGAAATCCAGCTGGCGGGTATTACCTCCAAAATCAAAAGAACAGCACCTGACGGCAATTTCAACTTTGACTATATTGATAAAGGCTTTCTCCTCCGAGAAGAAAGTCACCCCAAGCAGCCGACACTACCTCAGCCCTACYTTT
>NZ_JXAC01000294.1 GCF_000814685.1 Sphingobacterium sp. T2 | reverse complement strand
AACAGAATACGAAAAAAGAGCAATGCCTTCATCAGCAATATCCATGCGCAATACAAAAATTTCTTTCTTCACAATACCTTATATATGGCAACGCCATTTTCCTGCCCAACGGAGATTCTTTCTACCGAAGGGACAAGTACAACCGCATTGATATAGGCTGGATTCCTTTCCGCAATAAAAATATTGATGCCAAATTTACGGCTTCGTTTCACCTACGACAGGGTGGAATAGATAATCAGCAGGCCTTTACCATCCGATATAGCTTTGACCGAATAATTAGAACCAAATAAAAAGCTCAGTCCGCTCTTGAATCTGTTTCTATTTCCTTCTAAACCCCGAACTCTCATCTTTATCTAATTAATGACATATTCCTAACATGGATTATCGTATTTTAGGGTAAACAACAACAGGTATGGAAGGGATTTTAGAAAGACAGAAAGCCAAACTCAAACGTGCAGCCAAGCTGATGCAAGTCCTATCGAAGTATGGTTTTGAGGATTTAAAAGCAAAAATCGATAGCAGTAAGGGTACTGACAACAAAGAGACGGACCTCCAGTCGACGCAGGACACCGCCTTCTACCAAAGAATACGCAAGGCTATCGAAGAGCTGGGACCTACCTACATAAAATTTGGACAGACACTTTCCACAAGAGAAGACCTCTTCCCCTCCCCTTTGATTGTGGAATTCAAAAAGCTGCAAGACGACGTAAAGCCGGACGATATAGACCTTATCGCACTATTGGAAAAGGAGCTGCAAATTTCGGTAAGTGACTTTTTCAGTGAAATCGACGACACCCCTCTAGCTTCGGCCTCCATAGCACAGACCTACAAAGCTAAACTGCAGAACGGCGAACAAGTTATTCTAAAGATTAAAAGACAAGGAATCAAGGATGTAGTCAATGCCGACCTACTCCTCATGCGCGACATCATCGATGTGCTGAGTAGCTATTACAGCATCGTTCGCGAAATTAACCTGAAGCATGTTTTTGAAGCTTTCGCTAAAAGCCTGCTGGAAGAACTTTCTTTCAACAATGAGCTGAAGAACATACAAATCTTCGAACGCAACTTCCGCGGAACCCCAAATATCCTTACAATGAAAGGATATCCTGAACTAAGCAATGACAACGTACTATGTAATTTCCTTTGTGGAGGGAACAAAAATA
>NZ_JXAC01000293.1 GCF_000814685.1 Sphingobacterium sp. T2 | reverse complement strand
AATCTTCCAATGAGCTTGATGTCACCTGGAAAAGTGCTTTGGAAGATTCGATATATGTGGCGACATCGATCAATCTATTATTTAGACTCTCCCTATATTTATCCCCGTATATTCTACTTGATAGTTCAGTAGGTAGTGATTTGCTATCGCCGTCTGCGGAGGTAGTTACTAGCTCAAATGTCAGGAAGTCCTCCGGCAGGTCAGGCAGTAGTACTTTGAGTTCCTGCCCCACACTGTTGTCCGGTATGGTATATACGACAGAGTCCGTCCTGGATCGCCAATACACGGTCATTGTCTTGGCTTTTGGATCCTTGTTCACAAACAAGAGTTCTGCCCTTTTATCCCCCGGATGGATTTTGACTTCATCTATTCTGGATAGGTAAGTTATTTCTCCTCTTTTCAGATATTCGTCATGGAGGTCATTCATTCTGTCACAGGAGAATAGCATAGCAAAGGCACCCATCCATAGCCATGACATATATTTATTTATAATAGTTCTCATATTCGTTGCATTTATTTTTGAACCTCTCCCCACAAGGTCATTTCCATAACTTGCGTATATTCTGATCCACCCCAGGTATCGATCACATACCAACGTATATAACGAACAGGCGGAATATCCAGTGGAAAATTCCACTCTTCCCCATTGACATGTCCATAATTATAATCATCATCATCAATCTCCCCAAGAGGCTTCCCGGAGGGTTTATAGGATTCAAACTCTCCTAATAATGTCCAGGTAGAAAAATCAGCGTTGACATTCGAATGATTGGATCCCCATATTTGGAATTTCTTGGGATGGGCAAAATTATACAGTAAATTTCTCTCAGGCCGGTTGTTAATCCTGATACGACTCAATTTTGCCGTTTGCCCCATATCAAAGGTATTGTCGTGCGTAAAACTAGCAAAACCAGCAGCGCTTCCGGATATTACATTGTTCCAAAGGTTTTCTATCCGCCAATCGGTACTGGTATAGGCATTGTAGGGTATACCGGGTGGATTCCAACGACTAAATTTGGATTTATCCAACATTTCCTCATAGTACGGATGTGCTTTTATATACAAGGTATCCGAGAAATTGTCCCAACGATCCCTAAAGTATAACCCAAAAAAGCGCTCTTCATCATTATATCCCCGAACATTTGCCACACCTTCTACAGCACTCGAGTAAAATCGGTCAGCTTCTGTCCATTCTTCTTCTCCATATTTATCGGAAGTCGTCAGCACAGTCAGCACGACATCCGCTTTGTGAGGATTCTTCCAATCGATGCGTATACCTCCAAAATCATCCCTAATAGTCACATTCTCTATCATGTCAAATACCGGCGCATCCAAAGGGTGGATATCAACCTTAACGGGGCTGGAGGCGTTTTCGCTTTTATCATAAGCGATCAGTTCAACTTGCTGAGCTTGAGATCTCCCAAAACCAACCAATGTTATTTTTCGATTAAAGACGGATGATTTTTGTTCTTTCGTCTTTCCATTGACTGTATATATCGCTTTGACATAAGAAAAATCTTTATCCGTCGGCACTGTATAACTGATGACACTACCTCCCGGTATATTCTCCACAGAAACTACCGATATCGGCCCCGGTGGAACGTCGTCCATAGCATACTGGCCGATGTAATCTTCACCGCATCCCCAGATTAGGAATGGTAAGATCAGATATATTATATATTTTTTCATATGTGTATAATTTGTTCTTTATTTGCCATATGGAATACTCATATGTGTTTGTCTTTTCGGTGGAATACTCATATGTGTTTGTCTTTTCGGAAACATGAGTATTTCATATTCCTCTCTTTTTATTTTTAATTGAAAACTAATCCTACCATCCCGGATTCTGAAGCAGATTTTTATTGCGTAGTATCTCATCCTGCATGATGGGCCACAATATATCCCGCAATGTATATTGACTGCGGTTGTGTGTAATCACCTGATAGAATTCCTGCGGCGTTTCG
>NZ_JXAC01000292.1 GCF_000814685.1 Sphingobacterium sp. T2 | reverse complement strand
TCCCTCATGGACAGTATCTACTTGCTGCATTTGGCAGCTTTAGCGTATTTGTGCTTGATTGTTTTATTAGTTTTTGTTGAATGCATTTTCATAAAATGGTTTCATCTGATGAAGATAGTGAAAACTGAAAAAGTGGATGTTATGATGATGATGGTAAAGTAGTTGGTGAAAAGTAAATGGAAAAGGCCCACTTTTTAGGGTGGGCCGGAAGAATGTTGTATATAAAATAACGATTAACGTTAATTTCTATGTTTTCAATTTAATAGGCCAAATATTATAGTCCAAAAAAATAAAGGTGTTGTGTCCGAAGGGCAAAAGAAAGATTGTAGGGAATCAGGATGATAATTGAATTTTTATCTTAGGCATCCGAATTGAATCAACCTAATATGAGTAAAAGTAATTATTTTGATGTCATAGTGGTGGGGTCCGGTATTTCCGGTGGATGGGCAGCAAAAGAATTTTGTGAGAAGGGACTAAAAACACTAGTTATAGAACGGGGTAAATCAGTAAAACATATTAAGGATTATCCTACAGCGAATCTGGATCCGTGGGAATTCGAACATAGAGGACAGCTAACCTTAGCCGAGAAGGAAGAAAATCCTATAGCTTCTAAATGTTATGCTTTCAAGGAAGATGCCATACATTTTTTCCTAAAAGATAATGAACAAGAATATATTCAGGAGAAGCCTTTCGATTGGATACGTGCCGATGCGGTGGGAGGTAAGTCTTTGTTGTGGGCACGTCAAGTGCAGCGTTGGTCGGATTACGATTTTGAAGGGCCTGCACGTGACGGCTTCGCCGTGGACTGGCCTATAAGATATAAAGATATAGAGCTTGGTATACGTATGTAGAAAGATTTATCGGCGTCGCGGGAAATCGTGACAACAATAGGATGATGCCTGACGGTCATTTTCTGCCGGCCTTTGAGATGAATGCGGTAGAAAAGATGATCAAGCAAAAGATAGAGACAGCCTATACGGACAGAAGTGTCATTCAGGGACGATGTGCTCATATCACTTCGCCTCAGCCTATCCATATAGCGCAGGGGCGTACCCAATGTCAGGCGCGGTCACTCTGTCAACGGGGATGTCCTTTTGGTGGTTATTTTTCTTCCAATGCATCTACTTTGCCATGGGCAGAGAAGACTGGTAATCTGACTTTGAAGGCCAACAAAATTGTACATTCCATCCTTTATGATGAGCAGAGTCAGAAAGCCAAAGGAGTATTGGTCATCGACAGAGAGACCAAGCAGTCGGAAGAGTATTATGCACGCATTATCTTTGTCAATGCTTCCGCCCTCAATACAAATCTTATTCTGTTGAACTCTAAATCCAAAAGGTTCCCTAACGGACTAGGTAATGACAGCGGTTTGTTGGGTAAGTTTGTTGCTTTTCACAATTATATGGGATCGCTGGGCGGCAGTGTTGAAGGATTCGAAGATAAATATTATTATGGAAGGCGTCCTACTCAACCTATAATTCCTAATTTCAGAAACGTCAAGAAGCAGGAAATGGACTTCTTACGGGGCTATGCTTCATTTTTCAGTGCCTATCGTGCGGCAGGAGTGCCTACAGAAGGTAGACAGGTAGGAGGGAACTATAAAGATAATATGCTTAAGTTAGGTGGCTGGCATGTAGGGATGATGATGCAGGGAGAAACTATTCCCAATGAATCGAATCACGTACGTCTGAGTGACGAATTGGATCAATATGGTTTGCCTAAGCTTATAACGTCCATAGGTTATTCGGAAAATGACTATAAAAGTATGGAAGATTTTTTGGCGCAAGGAGCGGAAATGTTAGAACGCGCCGGCGTGAAAAATATCTATATAAACCGTAGCAACCAAAATCCTGGCTTGGACATTCACGAAATGGGCGGAGTACGTATGGGAAGAGATCCGAAAACATCTTTGTTGAATGCGTATAACCAGCTTCATCATTGTAAAAACGTATTTGTGACCGACGGCGCATGCATGACTTCTACAGGGACACAAAATCCGTCCTTAACATATATGGCTCTTACCGCACGTGCAGCTAATCATGCTATCTCGGAAATGAAAAAAGGAAACCTATAATATGCGTTTAGTAATAAAATAAAATTGGCCTACAGGGGATGTAGGCCTTTTTTACTAAACAAAAACACCCAATAATAAAGAAATAATTAAGGGTAGGTCGTCATAACTTTGGTGATTTTCCAGCCTTCGCCGGTTTTAGCCAAAGTGATATAATCCACTCTTGAGAAGTCCGAAAACTGACATACAGACTTCGCAATACAGATGTCATTCGTCTCTTCAAGGATTTCGTAGCTCGTCTTAGCGTCAAACTCAAGTCCTTTATTTTGTTCCAACAGCTTTAAAAACTGTTTTTTGTTTAATTTATTGTTATTGGCTGTGTTTATATATTCAAAATTGTTAGCAAACATTTTTTTTGTCATACGACACAGTGCCGTTTACCAACGAAGTTACAAACGTTTCTACCATCGATTTTGTTGTTTCTTCGATAGTTGTTGAGCTAGGAGATGAAGCAAAAGAGTTTAATGATACAAAAACTAATGCTGCTGCTATTGCTGAGGTCAATGTTCTTTTTCATGGCTTTCTATCTTTTTTAATTGTCGATATCATTTCTGTTTTGATACCTCAAAATTATGTCGATATAGCCGGAGATTTTAGTGTGATTAGACCAATGACCCTATAAATTCGGTAGAACTCCGAAATATGCCGGTGAATACTTTTGTTGATTTTTTACCGAGAAACGATTAATTAAGAAAGAGGAGATACAGGTCCTGGGGTGGAAGCTTGTAGTTTAGATTTGCTTTTAAGACATGATGAAAAAAGAGCATGTGCTCTACATGCTCTTATCTTTGATAACTACTTCAAATTGTTTATTTCCTGTTGTTCCTTAAGCTTGTCTATATTGTTATTGCCGGCAAAGTCGTCAGTTTTCTGTTGAAAGTCTTCCAATATTTGCCGTATGGCTTCTGCATTTTCTGCTGTGCGGCCATAGATTTCCGGCATTTTGGATTCGATAAGTTTGTCGCCCAACTCTATGTTGTCTACTTCGATTTTACCTATTTTTTCTAATACAGCCTGCTGACTTTTTCTTACATCTTCCAACTCACGCACAATCTTAGCCATCAACTCGAATTTTTTTAATTTATCCATAACATAAAAATCTGTTGGTGTATAATATGCTAACAAGTGAGTAGAGGTTTTGTTTGTATAAAAAAATCCTCTGACCTAACTGTTAGGTCAGAGGATTTTTAGCATTATTAGTATTATAATGTTGTTAGGCTACTTCACGAAGGTCAACAGGCACCACGCGAGAAATACCTTGTTCTACCATAGTTACCCCGTAAATTATATCTGTGCTAGCAATTGTACGTTTGTTGTGCGACACGACGATAAATTGCGATTGGTTTGAGAATTCTTTGATGATTTTGTTGAATTTGTCAATGTTGGTATCATCCAACGGAGCATCCACCTCATCGAAGATGCAGAATGGAGCCGGCTTGAGTAGATAAAGTGAGAACAACAAAGCTGTGGCCGTAAGGGTTTTCTCTCCACCAGAAAGCTGGTTGATTGAAAGAGGACGTTTTCCTTTTGGTCGGGCGATAATGTCGATGTCCGAATCCAGAGGGTTGTCTGGATTACTAAGGACAAGGTCGCAGCTGTCTTCTTGGTTGAATAGGGAGCGGAACACTTTGATAAAGTTTTCTCGCACGGTATTGAAGGCGTTCATAAATTTCTCGTTGGCAGTGTCGTCGATTTCCTTGATGGTTGTCATCAGTGACTCTTTGGCCTCCAGCAGGTCATTTTTCTCTTTGTTGATGAATTCATAACGTTGCTGAATTTCGTCGTATGCTTCTTTAGCCATAGGGTTGATGGTTCCGAATTCATCCAGCTGCTTCTTGAGCTTTCGACATAGTTCTGCAAGCTCTTCCTGCGACTGCTACGATTTCAGGCATTTCACCTTCCAACAGCTCTTTGATATCTATATTAAATTCTACTGATAGTCTTTCTTTTAGTGTGTTTAAGTCTATCTGTAGGGATGTTTTCTTATCTTTTACTTCTGTAATCAAGAAGTCTAGCTGGTCTTTGTTCTTGCGCAAAGTAGCGACTTCTTCCTCTAGGTCGTTGAGCTTTTTACGGAAGCTATAAAACTCTTCTTCCATTTCGTGTAGAGCTTTTTCCAATGCTTCACGTTGCTCGTACAATCCTTTGAGGTCGTCATCATTGGTTTCGGTGAAGGTGAGAGCATCTTTCATGTCCGTCTTGATCTGTTCAAGCTCGGCGATACTTTTGTTGATGCGCAGCTCCAACGCTTCTTTCTGACTTTCACGGTACTCCAAATCTTTCTGGATGCCTGCAACCTTATTTTGTTGTTGATGAAGTCTGATATTCTCTTGGTTGTAGGCCGTAGATTTTTCCTGTACGATATCGTTCAACTCTTGGTAGGCTGCCTGGAGGTCGGCCAGTTGTTTTTGGCGTTCTTCGGCTTCCACTTTAAGGATTTTCAACTCTGGCTCCGCCTTGGTGAGTTCGTGCGCTATTTCGGCAAGGCGTTTTTCGATATCCTGTTTGCGGTTTTGTGAATTGGATATAAACGCTTGGTATTGCTCTTGCTTGGTTTTCACGGACGTCCATTCATTTTGAATGCGAGCCAGCTGGATGCGTATCTCGTCGATGGTTTCTTTTTGCGATTGTGCTTTTAGGGAAGAAATCTTTTCTACAAGTTCAGCTTCCGTATGTTGTAGCTCAGCGATACAGGCGTTAAGTTCTTTGATCTCCTTAGCGAGATTTTCTAGGTTTTTGGCACGTCCGATACGTTTTCCTTCAAACAAACCTACTGAACCACCACTGAAGCCCAGTTTGTTTTTACTAAACTTTCCTTCATGGTGCAACACGATGATATCCTTATGAGGAAGATCTACTTCCAAGGCTTTAGGGTCATCAGACTTCAGGATATAGACGTGTTTGAGCAGCTGCAGACAAAGGTTTTCATATTTTTTGTCTACTTTAATTACCTGCATGGCAGGAATCATATTTTCGGGAACGATGTAGTCGGCGTCTTTATTTTCCAGTACCGATTCTAATACAAAGAAGTTGGCTCGACCGCGTGAGGAATCACTCAACAGTTTTATCGCTTGAATGGCATCCTGTTTGGTGTCCACAACATAGTGGTTCATCACCGACTCCAAGTAATTTTCTATTGCCACCCGATACTCTTCCTGACAGAATAGAATGTCCGAAAAGAGTGGATAGGCTTTTGCCCATCCCGCGTTTTTGCGTAAAAATTTTATAGACTCCGGAAAACCTTCCAGATTGTCTACGAGTGATTTCGTTAGGTTATATTCGTTTTGTTTAGCGTCGACAAGGCGTGATTCTTTGTTGAGCAGATTTCTTGTCTCCTGAAGCTGGTCTTCTGCTGCTTGGATTTGACTGTTGAGCTCGTTTTCTATACGTACGGCTTCGTCGTATTGTTGCTGTTGTGCGTCCAGTTTGCCCTGCAATTCTGCTACCGCTATATTAAACTGTGAAAGTTCTTCCGCTTTGGAAGAGGCATCGCTGATATTGCGTAAAGATTCTTGCTCCAGCGATTCTTTTTGGATATTTAGTACAGCGATATCTTTCTCTACCTTATAGATTTTGTTTTGAAGATCGTTGTTTTCCTGTACAAATCTATCCAGCTTGTTTTTTGCGGACTGTTGTTGAGCTTTAAGCTCTTCCACTTCCGTTTTTGTTTTCTGGATATCCCCTTGGGCAACGTCTAGCTTAGCTTGTTCTTCATACAGCTCTTCATTTAATCTTTTAAGAGTATATTCTACGTTGGTAAGCTGTTGCTTGTCAAGGTTGAGTTCTGTGCTTAGACGTGATTCACGTTCTTTGAGGTGGTTAAGACGTTCATTTTTTATTTTCTTTTCCGACTCGTAAGCACGTATTTTGTTGTTGAACTCATTTGTTGCTTTTTGCTGAGCGGAAAGGCTTTTCTCCTTGACCAAAATCTCTTCCCTGCCGCTACGGAGTTCTTTTTCCTTGCGATCAATATCTTCTAAGGTCTGTCCCAAGGCCTGCTGTAGCTCCTTTTCCTTGTCGGTAAGAGCGTTAAGGTCGGTGCTGAAGGTGTCCAGCTTATAATAAGCCAAGCCTATGCTTGCCTTTTTATATTCTTCCTTCAGCTGGAAATATTTGTCAGCTTTTTTAGCCTGATTTTCTAAGGATTTAAGATTCTTTGTGATTTCATATAAGAGGTCATCGACACGGGAAAGGTCGGCTTCCGTATCTTTCAACTTGCTAAGTGTTTGTTTTTTGCGGACTTTATATTTGGAGATTCCTGATGCTTCTTCAAAGAGCGCACGCCGTGAGTTGTCTTTGTTAGCGATGATTTCGTCAATCATCTTAAGTTCGATGATGGAGTAGGTGTCTGCGCCGATACCGGTATCCAAGAATAGGTCCGTGATGTCTTTGAGACGGCATTTCACATCGTTCATGCGGTATTCCGACTCACCGTTGCGGTAAAGTTTACGCGTAATGGTTACCGTAGTGAACTCGGTAGGAAGGATGTTTTTGTTGTTGTTGAAGGTTAGTGACACTTCGGCAAGGTTTGCCGGCTTTCGTGTTTTTGTTCCATTGAAGATGATATTTTCCATCTTTTCTGAACGCAAAACACGAGTACTCTGTTCGCCTAACACCCAACGTATGGCATCCACCACGTTCGATTTTCCACATCCGTTAGGCCCAACAATGGCCGTAACCCCCTCATTGAAATTGATTGTGATTTTATCACCAAAACTTTTAAATCCTTTGATTTCAAGTCTAGTTAGTTCCATTCACTTAGCACTATTATAACGTACGAAAATAAGGAATTAAAAATAGAATAGGTACCCTGCTTTTTGCACATTTTAGGAGATTTCCACAATCGTTTCTCTTACTGTGTGTTAACTTTTAGAAAAAGGTTTTTTATATACTTCATTTTTTWATATTCGTTATTATGAGA
>NZ_JXAC01000291.1 GCF_000814685.1 Sphingobacterium sp. T2 | reverse complement strand
ATCATTCTTGTTGTTAGTAGTATTGTTCATGTCTTTAGGTTGGTGAGGTAATCAGTAGGATTTGCATTCGCTATCTTAGTAGTATCATAGTGGTGATCATATCTTCTATATCTTGCAGCTCTACGTTAGCGATCTTGCGAAAAACAATAGCGACATCGCTAAACCTAAAGCAGCACAACCAAAAGTTGTAACGCCAATAATACATTATCACTGTAAAAGTTAATAAAAAAATGGCATGCCCTGAGGGCAGCCATTTTTTATCACAATTTCATCATAAATAAAAGCCATACCTTATTGGATAATAATTTTTTATTAGATTTGTGTACACACAACTTTTTAGAATGAAAAAAATGTTTATCTCTACACTTTTCTTAAGTGCACTGGTAGGATTGACCAACTGTTCAAATTCGGGAAACAGTCAAAACACAGAAAACCAAGATACTGCTACATATCAGGAATCAGCATATTCTCAGGAAGCACCTTCAACGCAGCCACAACAAGCACCAGAGCTTCCCCAAAAAGAACCGGCACAGAGTATTCCTGAGTTCAAATTTTATAAAGTAAAATCAGGTATCTCATTCACCAAACAAGATATTCCTAAAGGAAAGAAGACTGCTTTTATCCTTTTTGATCCGGGATGTAGTCACTGTCAGGTCGAAGCGGGACAACTAGCAAAGAACTATAGCAAAATAAAAAAACATAAACATCTATTTTGTGTCTATGAATGACCCTGCATTGATGGCCAACTTCCTTGAAACCTTTGCCAAAGAGTTGGTTGGTAAACCTAATGTGGAAGTCTTGTACGACAGAAACCAAGAATTCATTCAGAAGATACACATACCAAAGCAGTTTCCTGCCAACTACATTTATACGGCAGAAGGTAAACTGCAAACCTATTGGGATGGTAGCAGAAGTATTGATAAAATAATAGCAGACTATACTAAATAATAAGACAAAGAAATGAGAATAGCAATTAACGGTTTTGGACGAATTGGAAGACATACGCTCCGCAATTTGTTCAACAGAGGATTGCGCGATATCGACGTCATTGCTATTAATGATTTAACGGATACCACAACCCTAGCCCATCTTTTTAAATATGATTCCGTACACGGCCCCTTCCAGGGTGAGGTAGGCTGCGACGAACAGCATATCATCATCAACGGAAACAAGATTCTGGTGCTGAAAGAAAAAGATCCGGAAAAGCTACCATGGCAAGAACTCGACATAGACGTGGTAATAGAGTCCACAGGACGTTTTACAGCCAAAGATAAGGCAGAATTACATCTTGCTGCCGGCGCCAACCAAGTGGTCGTTTCCGCCCCATCACCAGATAAGGATATACCCACAGTAGTACTAGGAATCAACGACAAAGAATTCGATTGGTCTGCCCCTTTATTTTCGAATGCATCCTGTACGACCAACAATGTAGCTCCCCTCGTGAAAATTCTGGATGAAAACTGGGGAATTAAGGATGGCTATATCACCACAGTACATTCCATGACGGGAGATCAGAATTTGCACGACGCTCCCCACCGCGACCTGCGTAGGGCAAGAGCAGCCTCTTCCTCCATCATTCCTACCACCACAGGAGCTGCCAAAGCTATCACCAACGTCTTCCCCCATCTGGAAGGCAAGCTGGGTGGTGCGGGCATTCGCGTCCCTGTACTCAACGGATCCTTGACGGATTTTACCTGTACGCTGAAAAAAAAGACTACAGTAGAGGAAATAAACAACACCTTTAAACAGGCCGCCGACAATGACCTGAAAAGTGTGTTATTCTATACCGAAGACCCTATAGTGTCGGTGGATATCATCAATAACCCTTACTCCTGCATCTTTGATGCCAAGCTTACCTCTATAGTAGGTGGGCTAGTGAAAGTTGTAGGCTGGTATGACAATGAATTTGGGTACTCTAACAGATTAGTTGACATTTTAGCTATATTAAGCACCAGATGATACGTTTTATACGTCCCGAGCAAACTTTACCTCTACGTTCCTTGGTACTCCGAAACGGACTGCCGGAGAAACAATGCCTTTTCGAACACGACCTCTTGCC
>NZ_JXAC01000290.1 GCF_000814685.1 Sphingobacterium sp. T2 | reverse complement strand
GKCAGAAGATGGGCATAAAGTAGGTTACCGTCTGCGACAAAATAGATTCTGGATTCGGGCCAGCCAATGACGTTGACGGGCTGAAAGCAGGTGTTGGCCAACAGCAAAGCGTTGGGATTCGCATTGCCTATATCTTCTGAAGCCAGAATGAGAAGCCTTCGCGCTATAAAAGAAGGATCCTCCCCCCCCTCAATCATGCGGGCAAGCCAATATACTGCGGCATTGGGGTCCGACCCACGGATAGATTTGATGAAGGCCGAAACAATGTCGTAATGCTGCTCGCCCGTCTTGTCATAGCGCGCCATATTCTGCTGTACCTGACGCAGCACAAAGTCGTTAGTAATGGCTATATTGTAAGGGACAGCAGCATCCACCACCAGCTCCAACACATTCAACAGCTTACGCGCATCACCTCCCGAGATGCGTAACAACGCATCGTATTCCTTGATGTCTATATTATCATTCTTGAGAAAGTCGTCCTCACGGATAGCCCGATTTATCAAGCCTATAAGGTCATCCTTGTCCAACGTCTCAAGCACATATACCTGACAACGGCTGAGCAAAGCCGAGATAACCTCAAAAGAAGGATTTTCTGTAGTAGCACCGATGAGTGTCACTAATCCCCGCTCTACCGCTCCTAGCAACGAGTCCTGCTGGCTTTTTGAAAAGCGGTGGATCTCGTCAATAAAAAGTATAGGCTGCTCCCCATTGAACTGTTGCAGCTGTTCAGCCTTATCTATAACCTCGCGAACCTCCTTGACTCCTGACTTGATAGCACTCAGACTGAAAAAAGGACGGCCCAACTCCTTCGCGATAAGATAGGCTAAGCTCGTCTTACCCACCCCCGGCGGTCCCCACAATATCATCGAAGGAACATTCTTGCGCTGTATGGCATTATACAGCACCGCTCCCTCGCCCAGCAAATGACGCTGACCCACATATTCCTTGATCGTGCGTGGACGCAACCTTTCCGCTAATGGTATCCGTGTGGCCATAAATTTATCCTTCTAAAGTTGTTACAAAGTTACACAAATGATTTGGCTCAAAAGTTGAGTTCTTTTTATACATTTGATGAAATATTTATAATATAATGAAATTTATTTTAACATTTTTTTACATATTCTTAATAACAGCGAATCTTTTCGGGCAGCAAACCATGGACCCTTACGGCTTCGTCAACAAATACGATCCGCAATTCAATGGTATAGGACCCAAAGTATATATTCTGCCTTTGCCCCGCTCCTTGGAAGAAGAAATGAAAGATACCTATACCGAAATTGCGGCCTTCAAAGACACCATAAATCGGGGACTTATGTTTTCTGCCCTTCTAAAAGGATTTCATCTTACATCTAACCACCAACTTATAGAGGCCGAAGCAGCACTGGCTGCACCCGCAAAACTCATAGAGGAAAGAAAAACGCTGCATGACCACGGTGCTCTCTATGCCCTCTATAATCTCTTGGCAAATAAAGCTTTGGCCGCCAAAGAATTGGATAGTGCTGCCCGCCTTCTGGACTCGGCAGACCGATATAGCTGGTTGAGTAACCACACCTCCGACCGCCTGCTAATCCGCTCTAATAAAGCTGCCGTACTGCTCATGCAAGATGCTTTGGAGCAAGCATCAGCCTTGGAAAACGAACTTATCGCTTATTACTCTTCTCAAAATGACAATAACAGAAAGGCCGAACATCTAACACGTGAAGCTCTCATCTCTGCACACAAACAGGCTTATACGCTGGCAGAAAATACCATAATCCGACAGGTGTTTCCTATATACAATAAGACCAAAGACAAAAAAGGTAAAATACAAGCTTGGATTACTCTGGCTAACATTTATCACTTACAGAACAAACATACAGAGGCTCAGTGGTTTTTGCTACAGGCAAAAACAGAAGCTACAACACTGAAAAGCGCAGAACTCTTAGCCGTCATAAATTATCTTCTCGGATATTCTAAATCCATGCAAAAAAACTACGCCGTGGCCGAAAAAGAGCTGTCCGTAGCCTTGCAACTCACGGAAGAACTACAAGACAACTATCTGAAAATAGCCATCGTAGAGGAATTAGGTCGCACAAAAGTAGCTTTGGGTCAGTACGAGGAGGCCAAGTCGCTGTACACAGAGTACAAAAAACTGCGCACAGCCCTTTTCCGCTAACATTGTTACATTATCCTGATGGAAAAAATACCCAGATTTGATATCTTGTAAATAATGATTTATGAATAATTTTTACTTATTTTTAGCTGCTTATTAAAATAAGAGGTCTATATAAGAATGTTTCTTAACAACACAATCAATATGTTTAAAAATTTATTTGTTTTACTAACTTTCATTACGGTGTTGGCATGTGGCTCCAAACCAAGAGTTCTCTTGGATGAAGATACCTCTACGCTCAAGCCGTCGAAACAACATGAAGTGATCGCGAAGGATGTTGTGAGCATACTTCAAAACTACAGTTACAAGAAGGTCGCTCCTAGCGACTCCATCTCCCAAATTGTTTTCGACAATCTGATAAAGTCATTAGATGAAGGGAAATACTATTTTACGCAGGCCGATATCGACGACATGTCGCAGTTCCGCAACAACATCAGTCAAGATATGGCCAAAGGGGATCTGTCTAGCGCTTTCTATATTTTCAACAAATTCAATCAGAGAGCGATAGAATGCCTAGAATATGCTTTAAAGCAAATTGACGCTGCCCACGACTTTTCTAAAGAAGAGAAATACGTAAGCTTCAGAGATAAGCTGGACTGGTTCAAGTCGGACCAAGAGCTCAAAGACCACTGGCGTAAACGCATCAAATTCGACCTGTTAAGTCTGAAACTTACCTCCGCCGAAGGAAAAGATGAGAGCGCCAAACATAAGGAAACGTTGAAGAAACGCTACAGCAACCTGCTGTCGCAGGTCAAAAAGACCAACTCCAACGATGCTTTCCAATATATCATGGCGGCATATACAGATGCCATAGACCCTCATACAACCTATTATAATCCGGCCTTTGCACAGCGCTTCAATGAAGATATGTCCAACACATTGGAAGGCATAGGAGCCCGTCTGCAGCTGGAGAACGACATGGTGACCATCAAAGAAATCATCGCCGGAGGTCCTGCCTACAAAGATAAAACCCTGAAAATCGACGACCGTATTATCGCAGTAGCGCAAGGCGATGGCGAGTTTGAAGATATCATAGGATGGCGCCTCGATGCTGCCGTAAGCAAAAATTAAAGGCCCTAAAGGTACGGTAGTACGTCTTAAAATCCTCCCTGCAGGACAGGACATCTCGGCACAGCCCGTAATCGTAAAACTTACACGTGAAAAAATTATCATCGAAGAAGAATCAGCGAAGAAAACCATTAAAACCGTAAAAGGGAACGGACGGCAAAACAATATCGTATCGGCGTCATCACACTGCCTAAATTCTATATAGACTTCGAAGGTTACAGAAGAGGAGACCCTAACTATAAGAGTACCACACGCGATGTAAGCCGCATTTTGGACACTTTGAACCAAGAAAAAGTGGATGCTGTAGTATTAGACTTACGCAACAACGGCGGCGGCTCTCTCCAAGAAGCTATAGAACTTACTGGACTCTTTATCGAAAAAGGACCGGTAGTGCAGGTGCGAGGCGTCCGCAATGACGTAGAAGTGCATGAAGACCGCGATAATAGCGTGAAATGGTCTGGTCCTTTTGCAGTGTTAATAAACCGTTTCTACGGCATCAGCATCGGAAATCTTCGCCGGAGCAATCCAAGACTATGGTAGAGGCATAATCTTAGGATCTCCTTCCTACGGCAAAGGAACCGTACAGTCTGCCGTAGATATGGGCCGCTTTATCAGCCCTACAGACAAGTTGAAAATACGCGCCGCAGGAGCAACAAAAGACCAGGATACCCCTGTAGGCGCTCCCGAATTCGGACAGATCAACGTGACAATAGCCAAATTCTATAGAATAAACGGAAGCAGCACCCAACACAAAGGTGTACATCCCGACATAGAATTTCCTACTCAGTTTACAGCCGATAAATACGGAGAAAGCTCCGAACCAGCGGCTCTACCGTGGGATCAAATCAAATCCACAAACTACAGCAAGATCGCTGATCTAACAAGCATCAAAAACAAACTGAAAGAACTTCATGATGCTAGAATGAAAAATTCTGATGAATATAAATTCCTGTTGGAAGATATCGCTGAATTCCAAAAAATGCAAAATGAGGTTACGGAAATAAGCCTTAGCGAAGCTCAGCTCAAAAAGGAAAGAGAAGATAACAAAACAAAAAATAGAAACCGTATCAACAGATTGTTAGAACTACACAATATGCCTCTTTGGAAAGAAGGCGAACCTCAACCAAAAGTTGAGTTCGACTTTATCCTCGATGAAAGTTTAAATATTGTGAAAGATTTTGTCAATCTTCTAGCCAAGAAATAATCTCTAACACATAAACAAGAAAAAGGGAACAGTCTACTGTTCCCTTTTTTATTAACATCGTTCTTAACTCTCCGTATTCTTCTCTTCAATGGTTTTAGAGTACAACATAAGGAATAACTCTTGCCGGAGACATCCGCTTTAATTTTTGCTACTTCGTTGACACTTTATAAAACGTTCAGTGCGATGCAATAAGTCTCCCTGCCCTATCGTGATATAGTTAATAAGTTAAGTACTGCCTTGCTTATCCTAACTACCCCTCACTTACAAATTCCTGCCATACCTTTCAGTAGCAATCCAATAAAATTGCATATTAACAACTAAAAAATCACCTATAAACGAATACGCTATTCAAGGAGCCCCTCAATGCACTATCTCTCTAAGACAGACAACGCTCAGCTATTTAATAGATTCTGATTTCCTGTGTATTATAGTTTAAAGCTAAACGGAAATGTTTGAATTAGGAAAAAATCTTTCACGATCTCAAATAGAGATAAATTCAAGATCATATGTTTAGTAAGATAAATAAAGGAGGTTTAAATTCTTAGGTTAGAAAAGCACAATCCCAATATGTTAAGCAGGGAAATAATGGGATATATCTAGGAAGTGTTGTAAAACAAAAAAGCCTTATCGATATGGATAAGGCTTTTCTTTGTTTAATAAGGGTAGGCACCGACCTACTCTCCCACCTGTTACGGCAGTACCATCGGCTCTGGCGGGCTTAACTTCTCTGTTCGGAATGGGAAGAGGTGATCCACTGCCGATATTAGGCTCTAACCTTATGTTCTTTAATCTCTTTTTGTATCATCACTACTTAATTGTAAGTCTTACTTACAATTGACATTTA
>NZ_JXAC01000029.1 GCF_000814685.1 Sphingobacterium sp. T2 | reverse complement strand
CGTCGTAATCAAAGGGTAAGAACCTGCAGATCCTCCAACCAGTATGATTACGACGTTCCTTGGGCAGTTGCCCTCATATTTTGAGCAGGCCATCTGTATCGTGCTCCATCGCAATAAAAAATTTGAAACGCAGATAGAGAGCAGTTTAGCGAAAAAGTTACAAAGAAATATTACTTCTGTCTACAATAATATGAAAATCCAGAAGAACTATGTTTACTTTGCTCCGGCAGGATATCATCTGCTGGTGGAGCCTGATTACAGTTTTTCACTGGACTGCTCCGAGTATATCAATTATTCAAGACCTTCCATCGACGTTTTGTTTGAGACAGCAGCACAGATTTACAAAAAAAGCTGTACGGCATTCCTGCTGTCGGGAGCAAACGCCGATGGAGCTCAGGGTCTAGCGCTAGTAGAAGCTTTCGGAGGACGGGCCATTGTACAGAATCCCGAATGTGCAATTATAGATACCATGCCTAGAGCCGGTATAAAAGCAACCACAGGTGCTCTTGTGTGGAACGACGAACAGATTATCAGCTTTTTCAAAGATTTAAAATAATAGTTTGCGATGAAGAACATCAACCTTTTGATTCTTGATGATAGAATAGAAAATGTCATTAGTCTGGAAGCCCTGCTGAAAGATATACCCGACATCAATATCATCAGCACCACAGACCCCAATGAGGCGCTTAAACTTTGTTGGAAAAACGACATTTCCATAGCGCTTGTTGATGTTCAGATGCCGGAAATAAACGGCTTTGAATTCGTCTCCTTGCTGAAATCTAACCCTAAGACAAGCCATATCGCAGCTATCATGGTGACTGCCATATCCAAAGAGGATAAATACTTGATTAAAGGTCTCGAAAGTGGTGCAATAGATTACTTATATAAACCCTTGAATCCAGCCATTACCATTGCCAAGGTTACAACTTTCGTAAAGCATGTACGTATTCAGGAAGAGGTTATTCAGAAAAATGCAGAGCTCGAACAGTCACGTATTGCACTGATTCAAGCCAACAAGGAGGCCGAACATGCACGCAAGTCCAAGGAAATATTCCTTGCCAACATGAGTCATGAGATACGTACACCCCTTAACGGCATCTTAGGAATTGTTCATATGCTCAACAGCTCTAACCTTTCGGAAGAGCAACGTGATTGGGTCAACCGTCTGAGCAGTGCCTCAAACTCCCTACTGATGATCATCAATGACATCCTCGACATCTCCAAAATAGACTCTGGAATGATGAAAATAGAGTTTGAAGACTTCAACCTCAGAGATCTTATACATGAGACGATAAACATATTCAACATCAAGGCACAGAACAAGAATATTAACCTTCAAATTGATATCGACAATCGGATTCCGGCTTTGATGTTTTTTGACCCTCTGCGGCTCAAGCAGATTATCAGCAACTTTATATCCAATAGTCTAAAATTTACCGAGGAGGGAAGTATAGTCCTCTCCGTAGACCTATTGGAAAAGAAAGGGGATAACTACACCATACGTTTTGCGGTAAAAGATACCGGTATTGGCATTAAACCAGAAGTTGTAGATAAAATTTTCGATGCCTTCGAACAGGGAGATGATAAGATTACGAAAAAATTCGGCGGAACAGGTCTCGGACTTACCATTGTCAAGAAGCTCGCTGAACTCTTAAATGGATCGGTGACAGTAGATAGCGTCTATGGTGAAGGCTCTACCTTCTCCTTCATAGCAGACATCAAGGAAGCCAAAAACCAGTCTATCAAACAAAAAGAAAAGATAGAAAGCTATGCCAACTTTGAAAAATTATCGGACTTCAAGGTATTGGTAGCTGAAGATAATGACCTAAACAGCTTCATGCTCTCTCATATGCTCAAAACGTGGAACTGTGAGGTCACCATTGTCAAAAATGGACGCCAAGCTCTCAATGCTTTGGAATGCCAAGATTTTGATCTCATACTCATGGACACCCATATGCCCGTGATGAGCGGGTTCGAAGCTATTATGGAAATCCGTAATCATCCGGACTCTCAAAAAAGGCGAATCCCTATTTTCACGGTTTCCGCATCCGTCATGGAACACGAGCAAAAGGCTGCCATCGATGTGGGCGCCGACGAAGTAATCGCAAAACCATTCGATCCTGCAGACTTGTATAATAAGATTGTCAATATTTACAAAAATAGACAGTAAATTCCGATTTAATTGTTTCGTTATCAAGAATGTTCTTAACTTTAAAAAGTCAATATTATAAACAGATATGAAAAAATATTTTTTAATTCCATCGATTGCTTTAACATTGGCTTTCGCTTCTTGCGGTGGCAATAATAACAACAATAATGCAAACAATGCGGATGCTACCTCAGAAGAAGTGTCTAACGCCTCTACGGAAACCGTGGAAGGTATTGAGAATGTTCAAATTTCTAATACTTGGACTGTAGAGGGTAATGACCAAATGAAATTCAACATAGAATTGATTCGTGTAAAAGCTGGCGAACCTGTTGAAATTACGTTCAAAAACGTAGGCACCATGCCAAAAGAATCAATGGGTCACAACCTTGTCATCCTTAAGCCAGGCGTAGACCTAGCAACATTCGGTGGAGAAGCATCATCGGCGGCAGACAACGAATATATCCCTAAGTCATCATTAACATCTATCGTTGCTCATACCAAATTGTTAGGACCTGGTGAAGAAGACAAAATCACCGTAACATTGGAAAAAGGAGTGTACGATTATATCTGTAGTTTCCCTGGCCATTTCGGCGTCATGAAAGGAAAAATCGTTGCAGAATAAATAGCAATATTAAGATATGTATAAGGCACATCAAAGTGCCTTTTTTTATGCAAACATAATTTGGCAATAGTAATTGATAAACATTAACTTTGCAATAAAATTTTAAATCAGCAATTATGCAATACGATGTCATAGTTATAGGTAGTGGTCCAGGGGGTTATGTGTCTGCTATCCGTTGTGCTCAATTAGGCTTAAAAACAGCAGTAATAGAAAAATATAGCACCTTTGGAGGTACATGTCTTAACGTAGGATGTATCCCTTCAAAAGCTTTATTGGATACTTCAGAACATTATCACAATGCGGCTCACGCCTTTGCAGACCACGGTATATCTGTAAAAGATCTCAAAATAGATTTGAAAAAGATGATCGATCGTAAAAACGATGTGATCGCTCAAAATACAGCCGGTATTTCTTTTCTTTTCAAGAAAAATAAAATCGATTCGTACGAAGGTGTTGGTTCTTTCATAAACAAAAACACCATCAAGATTACGAAAAAAGACGGTTCTACAGAAGAAATCACAGGAAAGAATATAATTATCGCTACAGGTTCCAAACCTACCGCGCTTCCTTTCTTACCTATAGACAAAAAACGTATCATCACTTCTACCGAAGCATTGAACCTTACAGAAGTGCCAAAACACCTAATTATTATCGGTGGTGGTGTCATCGGTTTGGAATTAGGATCGGTTTATGCGCGTCTAGGGGCTAAAGTGTCTGTAATTGAATACGCAAAATCTATCATCAGCACCATGGATGGCAGCCTTGGAAAAGAACTGCAGCGTGTATTGAAAAAATCATTGGGCATGGAGTTCTTCTTAGGCCACAAAGTTACAGGTGCTACTAACAATGGTAAAACAGTGACAGTGACAGCAGAGGATGCTAAAGGTCAACCTGCAACTTTTGAAGGTGACTACTGTATCGTGGCTGTAGGACGTGTAGCCTATACCAAAGATTTAGGATTAGAAAATATAGGCATCACACCGGAAGAAAGAGGAAACAAAATCCCTGTCAACGAACATATGGAAACGGCTGTGGAAGGCGTTTATGCTATCGGTGACGTGGTAAGAGGCGCTATGCTTGCCCACAAAGCCGAAGAAGAAGGAGTGTATGTAGCAGAAAGAATTGCAGGGCAAAAACCACATATCAACTACAACCTGATTCCGGGAGTGGTCTATACTTGGCCGGAAGTAGCTTCTGTAGGTAAAACCGAAGAGCAGCTTAAAGAAGCCGGTGTAAAATATAAAACTGGAACCTTCTCTTTCAAGGCATCAGGACGTGCTAAAGCATCTGGAGATACGGACGGTTTCGTAAAAATCCTTGCTGATGCAGAAACAGATGAAGTGCTGGGCGTCCATATGATAGGGCCGCGTGCAGCAGATATGATTGCCGAAGCAGTAGTAGCCATGGAATACCGTGCTTCTGCTGAAGATATTGCAAGAATCTGTCATGCCCACCCTACTTATACGGAAGCTATAAAAGAAGCGGCACTCGCTGCTACGGCAAACAGAGCTATTCACGCTTAAAATATAAAAGAGGCAAAGTAAAAACTTTGCCTCTTTGCTTATATATCCATTCAACAAAAACAATTCAACGGTCTTGTGAGCAATGTATAATGACAATTACTGTTGAAGAAGTTGATGATAATCCAAAAAATTGTTCTATTTTTTCTGTTTTAAACCATTGGATGTGTCCATCAATATTTTTGGATTTAACCCATTCAATAGTTTTATTTGTATCATGTACAAATTCTAAGAATAGTCTTTTTTCTTCGCCGTCATAAAAAGTCATGCTGAAATCGCTTTTATTACCTTTCATTATAACAGCGGCATCTGATAAAGTCTACTATTTTATTCACTTTTTGTTTTTTAAATCCTTAAGCCTATGAACTTTCATACTCGAAAATGGGTAAAACCCGAAGACCTCAACCCTAACGGAACATTATTTGGAGGTCGACTGTTAAGCTGGATCGATGAGGAAGCCGTAATCTATGCCATCGTACAGCTGGGCAACCCTCATGTGGTGACCAAATTTATCTCTGAGATCAACTTTGTAAGCTCTGCCAAACAGGGAGACATTATCGAGCTAGGGATAACAGCCACCCATTTTGGACGCACCTCCATCACCCTAACCTGCGAAGTACGTAACAAGATTACACGAAAAACCATACTTTCCATAGATAAGATGGTATTCGTAAACCTCAACGAAAATGGTGTTCCTACCCCTCATGGCAAAAAAGAAATTACCTACGCTTACATGAGTATTAACGACTTACCAAAAGATAAAAGCTAAAGTGTCATGCTTTAGCTTTTATCTTTATAATTTGAAATATAGACTTCTACTTATTTGCGGAGGTGTAATATATCTTTCTTAAGATCTTTTTCTACCCAAAAAGATACTATAGGAATAAGAGAGAGGAAGAAGTATTTAAATACGCGCGAAATTTTCCATTGGTAAGTCTTCCAACACATAAGAAGCATAATAACGAATACTACAACCAGAAAACCATGAATGGAACCGGCAACACGCACTGCCAACGGAAGATCGGCAAAATACTTTAATGGCATGGCAACAAAAAATAAAATTAAGGTCGAAATCGCTTCCCACAGCGCTATTTGTCTGAATATACGTAACATAAGATAATGTGTTTAGCGCTAAAATATACAATTAATTGAAAGGACATCCACCCATCGTATTTATTGACCGATTGCTGACATAATTTACATTCTCATGCCATAATTTTATCTTCATAAGTCAAATATCCTGCGGAGAGACTATTCATAAAGCCAAAAAAAAAATGTATTTTTGGCATACAAATTGAAAGAGAAACTATAATTCAAAAACTATATGAACTACGACATCATTGTGATTGGAGCTGGACCGGGTGGTTATGTTGCTGCTATCCGAGCATCTCAATTAGGTTTTAAAACTGCCGTTGTAGAGCGTGAAGCTTTAGGTGGTATATGTTTAAACTGGGGATGTATTCCTACAAAAGCTTTATTGAAAAGTGCTCAAGTGTTCGAGTACTTGAAACATGCTGATGAATACGGCATTAAAGTTCAAGGCGGTGAAGCTGACTTTGGTGCAATTATTAAAAGAAGTCGTGGGGTTGCTGAAGGCATGAGCAAAGGTATCCAGTTCTTGATGAAAAAGAACAAGGTAGACGTGATTATGGGTACCGCAAAAATCAAAAAAGGTGGTAAAGTAGAAGTTAAAGCTGCTGACGGCAGCGTCAAAGAATATACAGCCAAACATACAATCTTAGCTACAGGTGCTCGTTCAAGAGAATTACCTAACCTGCCACAAGACGGCAAAAAAATTATCGGCTATCGTCAAGCAATGAACCTTCCACAACAGCCTAAATCTATGGTAGTCGTAGGTTCCGGCGCTATCGGAGTGGAATTTGCATACTTCTACAACGCGATAGGTACAAAAGTTACCATCGTAGAATTTATGGACCGCATCGTCCCTGTAGAAGATGAGGAAATCTCTAAACACCTTGAAAAGTCGCTTAAAAAACAAGGTGTCAACATCCTTACTAAGTCTGAGGTGCAGTCCGTTGATACTAGCGGTGACCTCTGCAAAGTAAACATCAAAACAGCAAAAGGTATTGAAGTTATCGAAGCAGAAGTAGTATTGTCCGCTGTAGGTATCACACCAAATATCGAAAACCTAGGTCTTGAAGAAGTAGGTGTAAAAGTAGAAAAAGGTCGTGTAGTAGTAGACGATTTCTACAAAACAAATGTAGAAGGCGTTTACGCTATCGGAGACATCGTGAAAGGTCAGGCTCTAGCACATGTAGCCTCAGCAGAAGCTATAACCTGTGTAGAAAAAATCAAAGGCCTTCACGTAGAACCTATCAACTACAACAATATTCCTGGATGTACATACTGCTCTCCAGAAATTGCTTCCGTAGGATATACTGAAAAAGCCGCACGCGAAGCCGGCTATGAAATCAAAGTAGGTAAATTCCCATTCTCTGCATCGGGTAAAGCTTCGGCTGCCGGCGCCAAAGACGGCTTCGTGAAAGTTATCTTCGACGCCAAATATGGTGAGTTCTTAGGTGCCCACATGATAGGTGCTAACGTAACAGAAATGATTGCTGAAGTGGTAGTTGCCCGCAAATTGGAAACTACTGGACATGAAATCATCAAGTCTGTTCACCCTCATCCTACCATGAGTGAAGCTATCATGGAAGCTGCAGCTGACGCCTATGGTGAAGTAATCCACTTATAAGAATAACACTAATTAATCATAAAAAAAAACAGCTGCATTAATTGAGCAGCTGTTTTTTTATGCAGTATAATTTAGCTTTCCTTTCCATTTATTGATACACCAGCTTAGAAGAAAGCTTAGCATTTTCTACAGGCAACTCCTCCTTACCTTCATTATTGATGAGTCGGAACAACATTCGCGAAGCAATGGAAGCCTGTTCAGCAGGATATTGTTCGATACTTGCCAGAGGAGGATTATCCATATATTTCCACAACGGATAGTTGGCAAAGCTAATCACATGGATATCATAACCTATAAGAACATTGTTTTCTTTAGCATATTTTATCAAGTCCAGCGTGACGAAATCGTTGAACGATAAAACGGCAGAAGGTTTTTCCTTTAAATTACGCAGACGTTGAAACGCTTCAAAATTGCCTTTTTCCGTCAAGTCTGTATGGGAAACATAATCTTCATGAAAAGGCAATCCACATCTCTCCAAGGCCTGCTTAAAGCTATGTGTCCGCTCGACAGAGGCATGGAGCGTCTCCGGTCCGTTTATCAGGCTACATGCTGATGCCCTCTTTGCTTGAACGCCTCGATAGCTTCATAAATACCCGTAGAAAGGTCACAGGAAACCTTGGGAACATTCAGCTGCTCAGGGACACAGTCGAAAAAAACTATAGGGATATTATACTTATTTAATGCTTCGATGAAACTAAGATCTGTCGTATTCTTTCCCAAAGACATGATGATACCATCCACACGATGATTACGGAAAGTATTTACAATATTTTTTTCACGTTCTATACTATCCAAAGATTGACCTAAGAGTACTGTATAATTATGCTTTGCTGCCTCATCTTCAATGGCCGAAATGGCTTCTGCAAAGAAAGGTTCTGAAAGTTTAGGTAATATCACCCCGATAATAAAAGTTCGGCGTTGTTTGAAGAAAATAAGCAGTCTGATTAGGTTCATACCCCAACTCAGCAGCCATTTTTTTCACGCGCTCAGTAGTCACCAAACCAATGCTAGGATGGTCGTTCAGCGCCCGAGATACCGTGGAAGGGGATATTCGCAGCTTACGGGCTATTTCTTTAATTGTAACGGGTTTATTGGCCATAGTCTTTCCTCATTTCTAAAACTAAGTACTACAATCTATTGATTTTGAAGTGAACGCAAAGGCTTCTCTGTTTCTTTTATCATCATTGGGAAATATCTATTTCCAAATACTGGGGTATAATCCTTAGGATTAAACGCTTCTCTTCCCTCCTTTATTGATCGCGAGACGGTCGAAGGAAAATTGCCTGTTTGCATGTGTGCTATGGCAGCAGCAAACAAGGACTCCCGAGGATCAGCAAAATCATAAAAATACTGATACGGCCACACATGATGCTGTGGAACAAGACCATGGAAATAGTCGCCAAAGCCATCCTTATTGAACATCTGAAACGAGGCTACATACAGCTGGTTTGAAGAGCTAAGGATAGGAACACCGAAAAAACCTACCGGCTTGCCATATGTATTTTGCGCAACAGCTTTTCCATTTTCCATGGCGTAGGTACCTATCATGTAGACCTTCATATACGGCACCAATACATTGATCAACAATTCGCTGGCAGAAGCGGTCTCTTCAGAAACAAGAAAATATACACGAGATAAATTTAAAGCCCCTCGCTTATTAAAATATACTGGTGCGAAGTCTTCACCAGGTTCATCTTTTCCTTCACTCTTGAGATAGCGGTTGATCTTATAAGTATTCATTAACTGACCTGATGCCTGCTGGGGCACCATAAAATTAGCAATCTCTTCCTGCATATCAATATATCCACCTCCATTGTATCTTAGATCTACTACCAGCTCATCTATATTTTGAGAACTAAAATTGTTAAAAACTTCATGGATACGGGTTAAAAAGGTCTTCTGTACTTCTCCGTCCAATACCCATGCATTCTTTCTTAAAAAAGAAGAAAAACCGAGATATCCAATCTTGATACCATCAACGGTGACAACAGTATCTTTATACACCACATCTGTAATGCTATTGGAATACTGAAGCTGAGCAACCCTTACCTCCCCTTCCTTGCTTCTATATTCTACCTTTAGAGAATTGGAATGCAGATAACTTTCGAGCTGGTAAAATTGATTATCACTTTGATAGTTATAATCTATATTAGCGTCGTCATTCAGTTTGAGAATTCGGGCACCTCTTCTTATACCTGCTCGATATGCTGGTGAATGCTTTTCCACATAGGCTACATACAAATACTTGTTGGAGTTATCCTCATTTTGCAGATATAAGAGATTCATGCCCATAGACTCTCTGTAAGGTGAAGAACCTACGGCTCCACTGATAAATCCGCCACGATCAAAGTATGTATATCTGTCATAATCCCCTTTCTCTGCCGTGGTGGTCCTTTTCAGCTTCTTATAGAAACGGAAAGGATTCTCTCCGGGAAAGGAGGAAGTCATGGTGTAACCTTTGGTAGTACGTCGTGTTAACCCCATTAGATAATCCAATACATCCGAAGCTGTCTGAAAATAATTGGTAAAATTCTCCCGGATATAACCCGTTGTTTCCATCAGGTCAAAATCTTCAGCTTTCGGATAAATATTCTCTTCCCACAAAGAAAGGTATTTATAATAAAACCATACCTGTTCCTTTATTCTATTCTCCGACTCGTTCTCTGTATACGTCCTAGACTTATCAATAGCGTATAAATCTTGGACGATAATGTTTTCTTCTTTTCTGCAAGAAAAGAAAATTAAGCAAGCCAAAACGATAAGAATAGAATATTTTGAAGTATTCATCTGCGTCAAGAAAATTTAATTCGGATTAATGGACCACAAAAATATCTTCCTCATTTACAGTAAATTCCTCTGCAAGATAAGGAATAATATCAATTTGCTGATGAAGCAGCTCATCAACAAAATAGATTTTTATACTTTTACGATATTGCTCTAAGGCTCCCCATTCGAAAAATTTGAGTTTATTCAACTGTTCTACCGGATTTCCTTTCGTCAAGACACAAATCTGCTTTCCTTTTTCTAATAACGAAAGAAGCAGCTGTTTTGCTTCTTCATACAATTCAAGGCGCAGCGGCAAAATACCGTTGGCCTTCAGCCTTTCCAGATTCTCCTTATATTTCTCGTCAATACCGTAAACTTCCTTTGCGGCATCGAATACCATGTCTTCCCCATGATGCATATACACCTTTTTCATAAAATGAGCCAAGTCATTGGCTTTTACCGTCCCTTCGGTAAATTCATAGAAACTCCCAAACAGATAATAAATCTGCAGAATATAATCTTGATAGGGATAAAGGACATCGTCCAATTCAAAAGCGTACAGCTTTCTGTCTGTAGGAATATTTTTTAACTTCTCACCCATCATCTTGCAATGGCTAACAAAAACTCTTCTCCCGAGTCCGATATGATGCCAAGACCATTAGCTTCTATATCTACTTCTCTCTGTGCTAACAGGTCACGCTTGTCTACTAGCACGCTGAGCGGCAGCTCTTTGGGCGGGTTCGGAACAATTTCCATATCCTCTAGCTGAGCCTTCGAAGGACATAGGACGGTAATTCCGTACTCCTCAAAAAGTACTAAAGAATTCGACTAAGAGATTCTATTTCCAGCAGCAGCAAAGGCAGAATATAAGAACACCCCTTGTCCAATGCCAACTTCAGCATCTCATGAGCAAAAGTAGGATTTACCCCTTTCGGGATAGAGATAATCTTATGGCTCATAAATTCGGGGATATTCTCGGAAGCACTAAGGACTACTTCAAAAGAAGATTCTAACATTTTGGCTACACGCACCCCTAAACCATGTGTAGCACCGGTAATCAATATCTTTTCCAACGTAATGAGTTTTTAACTAGTAAATCAAACCATCCTTCATATGTACGGTTCGGTCCGAGATGTTGGCTAGGTCTTCGTTGTGCGTCACGATGACAAAAGTCTGTCCCATAGTATCCCGCAAATCGAAAAATAGCTTATGCAGCGCTGCCGCATTCTCGGAATCCAGATTTCCGGAAGGTTCGTCCGCCAATATGATTTTCGGGCTGTTTATCAAAGCTCGGGCCACAGACACACGCTGTTGTTCACCTCCAGAAAGTTGAGAAGGCTTATGCTGAGCACGTCCCGCCACGCCTAGCAGTTCCAGTAATTCCATAGCTCTATGCTGTGCGTCGCCAGCTTTCGTCCCCGCGATATATGCCGGAATACAGACATTCTCCAATGCCGTAAACTCCGGAAGCAGGTGATGGAATTGAAAAACAAAACCAATATTTTTATTCCTGAAAGCACTCAGCTCCCTCGCAGAAAGCTTATTGATCTGCACACCATCGATGGTCACCTCTCCACGATCCGCCTTGTCCAAGGTACCTATAATATGCAGCAAAGTACTTTTCCCCGCTCCTGATGCCCCTACAATGGAAACAATCTCGCTCTTCTCTACCGTCAGATCTACCCCCTTTAAAATGGAAGATCCCCGTACGACTTATAAATATTGGATGCCTGTAAAATCATTGCACTAATTTAAGAAAAAGAATCAGATTGTTATTTCTGCGCAAAATATTCCACTCTAAACACAAAAGTATCCAAATAAACTCTTGTCTCTTAAGAATAAAAGTCATATTTTTACGTCAAATTTTTTATCAATGAACATTCACGAATATCAAGGAAAAGAAATACTTAAAAGTTTTGGTGTTAGAGTCCAAGAAGGTATCGTTGCGGAAACTCCAGAACAAGCAGTAGAAGCTGCTAAAAAGATGAAGGAAGACTTCAACTCGGACTGGGTTGTGGTTAAAGCTCAAATTCATGCTGGTGGCCGTGGTAAAGGCGGTGGTGTAAAACTTGCTAAAAACCTTGACGAAGTACGTCAAAAGGCTTCGGAAATCATCGGTATGCAGTTGGTAACCCCACAGACGGGACCAGAAGGTAAAAAAGTAAATAAAGTATTAATCGCCCAAGACGTATACTATCCAGGAGAAAGTGAAACAAAAGAATTCTACATGTCGGTATTATTGGACCGTGCAAAAGGCCGTAATATCATCATGTACTCAACCGAGGGCGGTATGGATATCGAAGAGGTAGCAGCAAAAACACCTCACCTTATCTTCAAAGAAGAAATCGATCCTAAAGTAGGTTTACAAGGTTTCCAAGCACGCAAGATTGCCTTCAACTTAGGTTTGTCTGGCGCCGCACAAAAAGAAATGGTAAAATTCGTTACTGCTTTATATAAAGCATACGAATCTATCGACGCTTCTTTGTTTGAAATCAACCCTGTATTAAAAACTTCTGACGACAAAGTATTGGCTGTAGATGCTAAAGTAAACTTAGATGAGAACGCATTGTTCCGTCACCCTGACTTAGCAGC
Organism: Sphingobacterium sp. T2; assembly: GCF_000814685.1. Classification (GTDB taxonomy): domain Bacteria; phylum Bacteroidota; class Bacteroidia; order Sphingobacteriales; family Sphingobacteriaceae; genus Sphingobacterium; species Sphingobacterium thermophilum. The sequence continues at coordinate 4,800 of NZ_JXAC01000029.1, read as the reverse complement.
CTTACGCGACATCACAGAAGAAGATCCTACAGAAGTAGAAGCCGGAGAATCCAACCTTAACTACGTAAAACTTGACGGTAACGTAGGATGTATGGTAAATGGTGCCGGTCTTGCTATGGCAACAATGGACATCATCAAATTAGCCGGTGGTGAGCCAGCAAACTTCTTGGACGTAGGTGGTACTGCTAATGCTGAAACAGTAAAAGCTGGTTTCAACATTATCTTGAAAGACCCTAACGTAAAAGCTATCTTGATCAACATCTTCGGTGGTATCGTACGTTGTGACCGTGTAGCGCAAGGAGTGATCGACGCTTACAACGAAATTGGCAATATTCCTGTGCCTATCATCGTTCGTCTTCAAGGTACAAACGCTGAAGAAGCTAAAAAATTAATCGACGAATCAGGTCTTCAAGTTTACTCAGCAATCTTATTAAAAGAAGCTGCTGAATTGGTAACTAAAGTATTGGAAGGCAAGTAAAACATAGCAAAGCTATAAAAAGACAAAGGTTTCAATCCAAGATTGAAACCTTTGTCTTTTTATATTATACCATTTAAAAGTCCTATCCTATCCTATCCTACAACATTCAAACGTGCTAAGGGAGCGATATCTTGCTCTACAAATTCACCTTTGAGATATTTGTGGTAGCCGGCGATGGCTATCATAGCGGCATTATCGGTACAATATTCAAATTTAGGAATGTAAGACTTTCCATTTATACTTTTCTCCCATTTCGTACAGCGACTTACGCAGTCCGGAATTAGCAGATACCCCGCCTGCAATGGCTACATCTTTTACTCCTGTTATCTTAGCCGCCTTACGCAACTTATTCAGCAAGATAGAAACAATGCGATCTTGAACGGATGCACAGAGATCATAAAGATGGTCATCCAAAAAGGAAGGATTTTTCTTCAACTCTCCCTGCACTAGATATAAAATGGCTGTTTTAAGACCTGAGAAGGAAAAATTCAAATCCGGAATATTGGGTTCCGGAAGAGCAAAGGCTTTGGAATCACCTTGCTGCGCATATTTGTCGATGAGCGGCCCTCCAGGATAAGGAAGATTCAAGATTTTTGCCGTCTTGTCGAAGGCCTCTCCCGCCGCATCATCCAACGTCTGGCCGATAAGTTCCATATCGAAATAGTCTTTTACTAGGACAATTTGGGTATGCCCTCCCGACACCGTAAGACACAAAAAAGGAAAGTTCGGCTTCGGTTCATCGATAAAATGCGCCAATATGTGGGCCTGCATGTGATTGACTTCGATAAGAGGAATCTGTCGTGCCAAAGCAAAGGACTTAGCAAAAGATGTTCCCACCAATAGAGAGCCTAAAAGACCGGGGCCGCGTGTAAAAGCTACGGCATCTACATCATTTTTCGTAATTTTGGCTTGCTGTATAGCTTGATCTACCGTAGGAATGATATTCTGCTGGTGTGCTCGCGATGCAAGTTCAGGAACCACTCCACCATATTTGGCGTGAATAGCCTGAGTTGCAATAATATTTGAGCGTATCTCACCGTCAATACATATAGATGCAGAAGTTTCATCACAGGAAGACTCAATGCCAAGAATTACAGCCATTTCGAAAAATAATTATTTAAAGGACAAAAGTATCAAAAAATTACTAAAAATAGCGCTCTGGAGTCTTGTTAGTATCTTCGTACTAACAGTACTGTTGTTATTCTCCCTGCAGTTCGCCGCTGTGCAAAGCTACCTCACTCAACGCGTTGCGGATTTCCTTGGCAAAGAACTTCAAGCGAAAATAACTTTAGAAAAAGTATTTTTCAAACCTTTTTCTACATTAACTTTACATAATCTCGCTGTTGTTGAAACATCAGGGGATACAACTCTATCTGTCAAAGAGCTGCATGCTTCACTGAACTTACGTAATTTCTTCAACAATAAAATAACTATTGAGGAACTTAAGCTAGAAGAAGCTTTGCTGAACTACGAAGTGTATGCAGATAGCACGAACCTGACAAAATATATCCGTTTATTCAGTAAACCTAAAACAGCTAAGAAGAAACCTTCAAAAAAGCTGGAACTTAAAATCGATAAAATCCAATTTGCAAACAACAAGCTCCGACTCATAAACCACAAATACAAGTACCCACGTCGTGGTGTAAACTTTGCAAACCTATATATTACCGAACTATCCGGCACGGTAGACAAGATCAAGATAGACTCCGTGAAGACAGCGCGAATAAGCAAGTTGACACTGAAGGAAAGGTCCGGCTTTTCCCTTAAAGAACTATCTTCCGAGTTAGTATTGTCCGATCATAAAATGGAATTCTCTAAGCTTGTTCTTCGTACAAATCGATCGCAGCTTAGGGATTATCTAGCATTCGAATACAACGACATCAAGGATTTCGGTGAATTTATAGATAAAGTGCAGGTAACCCTGCTTCTAAAAAATTCTTCAGTAGATTCAAGAGATATCGCTTTTTTTGCTCCTGATGTAGAGCAGATCCGATTTTTTACGGAAATAAAGAGAGCACAGCTCAAAGGTACCGTAAAACATATCGTAGCCCGAGATGTGGACATGACCACCGCACAGCACACCCGCCTGTCGGGAAATTTCCGCATCATCGGGTTACCCAACATCAATAAAACCATTTTCGATTTTGATATAGCTCAGCTTAGCAGTACGGCACCGGATATAGAGCTTCTGGTGTCGCAACTGTCCAATGCCAAGACATTCAATCTTCCTTCCGCACTCCACCATTTAAAGAATATACACTATCAAGGACTGTTCAAAGGTCATTATAATGATTTCGATGTTAAGGGAAATCTGTCTACAGGCTTGGGCTCTTTGCAGACCGATGCTCACATCCGAATTGACAAGGAGTTGGCCTACGATGGTTCTATAAAATCAAATTCTTTCCTTTTGGGAGATTTTGTAGAGCAAAAATTTCTTGGGAAAACAAGGATTCAATCTGGAATTTGAAGGATGGGGACTATCACCAAATGTTCTTCAAGCTTCTTTCAAAGGTACTGTTCACTCTTTTCACTTGCAAAACTACAATTATCAACAAATCCGACTGGAGGGAACTGTTCAAAATAGAATCTTGAATGTCAACGGATCTGTTCAAGACCCAAACCTCGAAATGAATTATGATGCCGAATTGGATTGGAATGGAGAACAGCCGAACTACAAAATCCTATCCACCATTAGCTATGCCTCTCCCAATAAGCTGCAATGCCTAACCAAAGACTCTGTACATCATCCATCACGCTCAGCTCTCCACCGAGCTAAACGGCAACTCGTTGAATACCCTAAAAGGCAATACTACCGTACAAGATCTGCTCTTCACCACTACCAAGGGAGAATTTCTGATACAGCAAATAGATTTTGCAGCTAGTGGAGACCAAAACTATCGAAAAATAGACCTCACCTCGGATGTGTTGGACATACATCTCAAAGGAAATATAGACCTAAACACCGTAGTTCCTTATTTCCGCTCACTGGCTATGCGCTACGCACCGGCAATAAATATTGAGACAACACCATATAATCCGCAGAATTTCAACTTAGAGGTCAAAGTAAAATCCTTTAAACCTATATCAGCCTTGCTTGATCCAAACCTAAAACTGGATGACGGGGCTCAGCTCAATGCTCAATTTTCTTCCGAAGACTATACGGCTCAATTTGAGGCGTACAGTCCTTCCATCACTTACAAAGGCATAAAAATCAGCAACCTTACCATTAATGAAAATGCCGATCAAAGAGCCTTTTCCTTAAACATCAATGCCGACAGAATAAACTTCAGCGACAGCACCTATATCAACCATATCGCCATCTCCAATGTGTTGGCCAACGATAGTTTAGTCTTCAATATAGAGCTATCGGACAAGAAAGCTACCAACTACTTAAATCTCAACGGAGATATTTATTTTGCCTATCACCAGCCGGCAAACATCCATCTTCGTCCTTCAGAAATCATAATCAACAGAGAAAATTGGAATATCAACGATGACGCTAGGCTACGTGTCTCCAAAGGTAAAATCTATATAGAAAATTTGTTGGTCTCTCACGATAGACAGAAAATACGCTTTGATGGGATACTATCCAATGATGACGACAGGCTGCAGGTTAAATTCAACGATTTCAGTCTAGCCTCCTTAGGAGGTGTCACCAGACCTTTGGGAATAGACCTGCAAGGTGACATGAACGGAGAATTAAACATCACTTCCGTTTTCCGTAAGCCATTAGCTTCCGCCAACATTCACACTTCACCTATCCTTTATAATGACATTCCTGTAGGTAAATTGGACTTACGAGCAGACTTTGAGCCGGTGGCAGGATCTGTGTTGATAGACCTTCAATTGCTGGACGAGCAACGTCGTGGCATCCTTGTCAACGGAAATTATAATCTATATGATGAAAATGAACCGCTAAATCTTAAGGGAACACTGAAAGAGACTGACCTAACAATATTCCAGCCTTTCCTGAGCAATTTGGTATCTGACCTACGGGGTAAAGGCAATGCCAATGTCGATATTAAAGGAACTTTCAAAAACCCCAAAATAACCGGCATCGGTCGTTTCACAGGTGCCGAATTTACGGTAAACTACCTCAACACGCACTACTTTGTGGACAACCAAACAGCTTTGGTAGAAAACAACGCTAATCATCCTCCAAAACCTAGTATTGCGCGACATAAAAGGCAATAGAGCACAAGCCAACGGCCTTGTAAACCTCCAAAAACTGGACTAACCCCTATATAGATGTAGATCTTAGAGCCAGCAACTTTATGATCTAAKACACTTTAAGGATAACAATCTATATTTTGGAACTGCCT
>NZ_JXAC01000289.1 GCF_000814685.1 Sphingobacterium sp. T2 | reverse complement strand
GCCTTGGCAGATCTCAGGAAAGACACGTGTAATCACTTATAGGGTAGCCCATCTTATTCGTAAAGGCGTAGATCCATTCAACATTCTGGTGCTAACATTTACTAACAAGGCAGCCAAGGAGATGCGCGAGCGTATCATGAATGTGGTGGGAGCCGAAGCAAAGAACATATGGATGGGTACGTTCCACTCTATTTTTGCACGTATCTTACGTGTAGAGGCGGAGCTTATAGGTTATCCGAAGAATTTTACCATTTATGATACGGACGATACTAAAAGCTTAATCAGAGCCATTTTGAAAGAAATGAATCTGGACGATAAGCTGTATAATGCCAACTATGTGTATGGTCGTATCTCTGCTGCCAAGAACAACTTGATATCTCCACAGGAGTACAATAGAAATGAAGCCTTGCTGGCGGAAGACCGCGAAAACGGACGTCCACAGATGGGACAGATTTATATGACCTATGCCCAGCGTTGCTACCGCGCTGGCGCGATGGACTTCGATGACCTGTTGTTCAAAACCAACGTGTTGTTGAACAAATATCCAGAGGTATTGCACAAATATCAGCATCAGTTCAAGTACCTGATGGTAGATGAGTATCAGGATACCAACTTTTCGCAATATCTTATTGTGAAGCGTCTGGCTGCAGTACACGAAAATATATGCGTAGTGGGAGATGATGCACAAAGTATCTATGCTTTCCGTGGTGCTAACATTCAGAATATTTTAAACTTCCAGAAAGACTATCCGGATGTTAGGGTATTCAAGTTGGAACAGAACTACCGTTCGACAAAGACTATTGTCAATGCAGCAAACAGCATCATTGCCAACAATAAAAATCAATTGGAGAAGAACGTGTTCTCCGAAAATGAAGAAGGTGAAAAGATAAAGGTGGTACGTGCCTTCTCCGACAATGAGGAAGGAAAACTGGTTGCTGAGGCTATCTTACAGGAAAAGGCTTTGAAATCGTTGAATTTTAAGTCCTTTGCTGTCCTGTATCGCACCAATGCGCAGTCCCGCGCCATAGAGGAGGCTCTCCGTAAATTGAATATTCCATACAAGCTGTACGGAGGTACATCGTTCTACCAACGCAAAGAAATCAAGGACCTGATAGCCTACTTCCGACTGACATTCAACCCGAATGATGAGGAAGCACTAAAGCGTATTATCAACTATCCACGTCGTGGAATAGGTGATACAACCATAGAGAAGATTATCGTGGCTGCAGACCGTAATCAGTACCGGTTATGGGATGTGGTGGCCAATGCACAGATTTTTTTGGATGGACGTAGTGCTACCGCCGTTCAGAATTTTGCTACGATGATTCAGAGCTTTCAGGCTGTAGCAAGCCGCTCCAACGCTTTCGACACAGCGATGCACATTGCACAGCATTCCGGTATCCTGAAAGACCTGTATGAGGACAAGTCCGTCGAAGGTCTTGCACGCTATGAAAATATACAGGAGTTGCTGAACGGTATCAAAGAGTTTTCCGAACGTGAAGATATCGAAGAGAAGGGATTGGACGTATTCCTTCAGGATGTGGCCTTGCTGACCAACGACGACAACGACAAAGATCCTAATGCGGATACAGTGTCGTTGATGACCATCCACGCTTCGAAAGGATTGGAGTTTCCTGTGGTATTTATCGTCGGCTTGGAAGAAAATCTGTTTCCGTCACAGATGTCGTTGAACTCACGTAGTGAGCTAGAAGAGGAACGTCGTCTCTTTTATGTTGCGGTAACACGTGCTGAGAAAAAACTGCATCTTTCATATGCTACGTCACGCTACCGCTGGGGAACGCTCAATACCTGCGAGCCTAGTAGATTCTTGGATGAGCTAGATCCACGCTATCTGGACTTGGATTTCAAACCTAGAGCTATGCATGCCGACGAAGGGTCATTCAAGACAGATAGGATAGCTTGGCAGACTAAGGGGGATGATATGTTCAGTAAGCCTAAACCGGTAAAAACTACTGCCATCCTGCCGAAGGCGCACATCCCTACATCGGGCTTTGCACCGTCGGATATGCGTAAAATACAGGTAGGTATGGAAGTGGAACATCAGCGCTTTGGCTTTGGTAAGGTTGTTAACTTAGAAGGTACTAATCCTGACAACATGAAAGCAACTATTTTCTTCAAGGAGTTGGGACAGAAACAATTGTTACTTAAATTTGCAAAACTTAGAATAGTTGATTAATAATTATATCTTTATCTCAAAATAAGAACTTAACGTTAACAATACGTTTAATATCATATATGAATTTTGATTACAACAGTACTCGTCCGAAATTAATTTTGGCCGAATATGGTCGGAACGTACAAAATATGGTAGAATATATTTGTACGGTGCCAGACAGAGCAGAACGTAACAGATTGGCACAAGTGGTCATCGACATGATGGGGGTGCTCAATCCACATCTTCGTGATGTTGCCGATTTTAAACATAAACTTTGGGACCACCTTTACATCATTTCTGACTTCAAGATTGATGTGGATTCACCATATCCTATTCCTACCAGAGATGAGGTGCGTCATAAGCCGGAGCCACTGCCTTATCCGCAGCACAAGATTCGTTTCAAGCATTACGGCTTCATTGTCGAGGAGATGATCAAGAAGGCTATCTCCATGACCAACGAGGAGAGCAAGGCTAAAATGACGTTGGGTATCGCCAACTTTATGAAAATGGCCTATGTGACATGGAATAAGGATTCTGTCACTGACCAACAGATTATCGAAGACCTTAAAGAGCTTTCCCAAGGGCAGCTTATCTTGCCGGAAGATACGGTACTTACGAAGCTTGAATTCAAGACGCCGCCTCCGGGCAACCGTGTGAAGAATACGCAGGCTGCCAATAAAAACCAGCAACAGGCGGCAGGCAACAAGAAGAAGAAAAACGATAAAAAGAAAACAAAGAATAATAACCACAAGAAATAAGTAGCTTTAATAACTAGTTATTTGGTAGCAAATAAGTAACTAATCTTCAAGTTGGTTACTTATTTCGTTTAATAAACATCCATTGTCTATGAATGCATTTGAAATACACGGCGGTAAGCGATTAAAGGGAGAGATCATTCCTCAAGGAGCGAAAAACGAAGCGTTGCAAATCTTGTCGGCTGTACTGTTAACCGAAGAG
>NZ_JXAC01000288.1 GCF_000814685.1 Sphingobacterium sp. T2 | reverse complement strand
TGTGGATAGGAAAGGTAAAGAAGTAGGAAAGTAGCAATATGGAAAAATCAAGCCCTTGTGAATTACCAATAAAAACAAAGACCACAGGAAAAGAAATTTTTGAGGTGTCGTCACTCATTATTGATGATGTAAAGGAAAAATTTGGCATAACACTGGAAAGAGAGGTAAACATACTATAAAAAAAGTTTTCCACAACTCTTAAAAACTTATCTTAATAAAATTTTCCAATCGCGCTTAATACCTCCATAAAGCGCGAATTTTATTATTTTTATTTATAAATAACAAAATTTTAACAATTCGCAATAATTTTTAGCACAGTCTTTGCATTGTAATTCGGGCAAGGTAGTTTGACTATCGTGAATAGACATTTTATTTCGATAAATAACTATTCATTAAAACTACTAATTCGAAAATTACAAACCGTAGTGCTATGAATAGAACAAAATTTAATGCTTTAGTAATTCAACAGGCGGACTCGTTGAGATTGTACGCTCGCAACTTTACTAAAGATTATGATGACGCAAACGATTTGGTTCAGGACACCTTGTTGAAGGCAGTAACCTATTTTAAAAATTTCAGGGAAGGAACCAATTTAAAAGGATGGCTGTACACCATCATGAAGAACACCTTCATAAACAACTATCGACGTAATACCAAATCCAACAGCTTCATCACCAAAGAGGAGGAAATTTCGCCTGTAAATTTGGTGCATTCAGCTACAAAAAACCAAGGTGAAAATAGGTTCATTATGGAGGACATCAATTCGGCGCTATCTTCGCTGGCCGAAGATTACTATACTCCTTTCACCATGTATTATGAGGCTATAAGTATCATGAAATCTCCGAACACCTCAACATTCCTATCGGAACGGTGAAAACGAGAATTCACGTAGCCCGAAAAACCATGAAAAAAACACTATCTGCCTATAAATTCTAAAGAATATGTAATTTAGGAGGTATGAACGAAGAATACCTCCCTACGTACACCCGATCTCAGCTAGCATTAAGAAATGGACAAGACAAGCCGGAAATATGGGTTTGTTATGACGGTATTATCTATGACGTGAGTGAAAGCAGGCTTTGGCGTAAAGGCATGCATTACGAACATTGGGCAGGCCAAGATCTTACAGAGGAGCTGAAAGATGCACCACATACACATAGTGTGTTCGAAAAATTCAAAAAAATAGGGAGACTGCTTTAAAGTCCTCCTATTTTTTTATCGTTATAAGAATCTATCTTGCTATTTCAAACTTTGAAAGTGCTACAAACTGCTGAATACGGTCAGCAATTTCTTCTTGCTGTAAATTCTGCAACCTTTCTGTACCGAATTTTTCGACACAGAATGATGCCATGGCCGAACCATAGATAATAGCATTTTTCATATTAGAAAAATTAATGGACTTCACTTTCGCCAGATAGCCTATAAATCCTCCGGCAAAGGTGTCACCAGCCCCCGTGGGGTCAAAGACATCAGCCAAAGGCAATGCAGGAGCCGAGAATATTTGTCCATCTCCAAATAACAAGGCGCCATGTTCACCTTTTTTGATAATCAAATAGCGGGGGCCCATAGCCAAAATCTTATCTGCTGCCCTCACCAATGAATATTCTCCTGAAAGCTGACGAGCCTCTTCGTCGTTAATAGTTAGTACGTCTACCTTTTGCAATACCTTCTTCAAATCTTCCAGTGCCACATCCATCCAGAAGTTCATCGTATCCAACACCACCAGCTTCGGTTTATTTTGAAGACGCTCCAAGGTATGAAGTTGAACTAACGGAGTAAGGTTTCCTAATAACAAGTATTCACAATCTTGGTACGATATCGGAATTTTCGGATCGAAGTCAGCCAATACGTTAAGCTCGGTAATCAAAGTGTCACGGCTGTTCATATCATTGTGATATTTACCAGACCAGAAAAACGACTTACCACCCTTTACCACTTCCACTCCTTCCACGTCGATACCTCTGGATTTGATGATGTTGATATTGTCGCCGAAATCTTCGCCAATCACACTGACCAACTTTACCTTATCATACAAATAAGACGCCGACAGCCCGGCGAAGGTAGCGGCCCCTCCAACAATCTTATCTGTCTTTCCAAATGGTGTCTCAATAGCATCAAAAGCTACCGTACCAACTATAACTAAACTCATTTTTCAATCGATTATATGGTTTTGCAAAACAAAAAAACGGCACCACCGCCGCATTTTTTGGATCCTAAAGCCGGAATCGAACCAGCGTCTTCTGAATAATATCAGATGCTCTACCCTACTGAGCTACAAAGGATTCAATCCTCCCTTATTCTCCTTCCTCATTCCTCTGGAGGTATAGCTTTTTTAGCGCGTAAAATTAATCATTTAATCACGATTACCCAAATTAAGAGACACTTAATCAAAGTCCTATTCTTTTTCCAAAACAATATACCGTTTGAATTGTAATAAATAAAATATATCTTTAACAAATTCAGCATAATTTATCAATGAAACAAAAACTAGCTCTACACTGGCAAATATTAATTGGTATTGTAGCAGGTATAGCAATAGGTATCCTATGCCTTCAGTTCAACGAAGGAAAATCGTTTGTTCTGGATTGGATAAAGCCCTTTGGAACAATCTTCATCAACCTCCTAAAATTAATAGCCATACCGCTGATCATTGTTTCCCTTATCAAGGGTATTTCGGACTTGAAAGATGTAACCCAGCTGTCCCGTATGGGTATTAAAACCTTTGCTATCTACATCACAACTACCGTCATTGCCGTATCCATCGGACTTATATTGGTTAACCTCATCCAACCGGGCTCCTTTTTAAATGAAAATACAAGGCAGGAGATGCTTTCCTCTTTTGGCGGAGAAATACAACAAAAGGTTGATCAGGTCAATGAAATACAAGAAAAAAGAGGCCCCTTACAGGTCCTTGTAGATATTGTTCCTGAAAATATTTTCAGTGCCATGTCGTCCAACAGCAATATGCTTCAAGTAATTTTCTTTAGCCTTTTGATTGGCATAGCCATGGTTTCTCTTCCTTTTTCCGAAATTGAACCACTCAAGAAGATTACTGATGCTGCCAACCTTGTAGTTTTAAAAGTGGTGGATATCATGATGCTCTTTGCACCTTACGGCGTATTTGCTCTTATAGCCACCCTTATCGTGGAATCCCCATCTACCGATATGTTTAAAGCACTCAGTATGTATGCTGTTACCGTAATCTTAGGGTTACTGATTATCGTGTATGGCATTTATAGCTCTATTATTTTCCTATTTGGAAAAAGGAATCCGCTTGATTTTTTCCGAGCCATACTACCGGCACAACTACTAGCCATCTCTACAAGCTCCAGTGCGGCCACCCTTCCCGTTACCATGGAATGTGCCGAAGAAAACCTGAAACTACGGAAAGATGTAATAAGCTTTGTCTTACCCATAGGCGCAACTATAAATATGGACGGTACCTGTCTTTATCAAGGGATAGCCGCCGTCTTCATCGCGCAGGTGATGGGCTATGATCTTACTCTTGCCCAGCAATTAAGCATAGTACTTACCGCAACATTAGCATCCATAGGAGCTGCAGCAGTACCAGGAGCAGGCATATTGATGCTGGTTATTGTCTTAGAATCTATTGGTGTAAATCCTGCAGGAATAGCATTGATCTTTGCCATAGACAGACCTTTAGACATGTTGCGCACCGCAACCAATGTAACAGGGGATGTCATGGTAGCTACGCTAATGAATGGTAATTCAGAAAAAGATATTTCTGCATGAAGATAAAACTAAGAAAGTTAACGCTTCTCTACACCATAAAAAAAGTCCGACTTTCAAATGAAAATCGGACTTTATTATGCTCCTGAAGCTGGGCTCGAACCAGCGACCCTCTGATTAACAGTCAGATGCTCTAACCAGCTGAGCTATTCAGGAGTCTTCTTGTTAGGTTTTTCTACGCCACAAAGATTAATATCTTTAAAAATATTCTTTACAAGACCTAAAAGTAAAATTCTTCGTAACACACTCAAACCTACAATCTTTATGATTATTCTTCTGTCCTATATAATCTCTATTTTTGCTTTTTCATAGCTTTCGTGGTGCACATTCGCCACAGCACGGCCTGAAGGATCATTCAAGTTTTGGAAAGAAGCATCCCACAACAAAGCTTCCGGTGTGCTACATGCTACGGACTTCACCGAAGGTACAGTCTTGGCCGCCGCCTCCGAAGGGAAATGCGACTCAAAAATCGAACGATAATAGTACTCTTCCTTGTTTTTAGGCGTATTTACAGGGAAACGCTCGGCAGCACTAGCAAATTCTTCATCCGACACCAAAGACTCTGCCTGAGCTTTTAGGGTATCTATCCAGCTGTAGCCTACCCCATCGGAAAACTGCTCCTTCTGGCGCCATACAATACTTTCAGGGAGATAATCTTCAAAAGCTTTACGAACCACCCATTTCTCCATGCGACCGTCTTTGATCATCTTATCTTCAGGATTCAGACGCATGGCCACATCAATAAACTCTTTATCCAAGAAAGGAACCCTTCCTTCCACACCCCATGCCGCCAAAGCTTTATTGGCGCGCAAACAATCGTATAGATACAGCTTTTTCAGCTTTCGTACAGTCTCCTCATGAAATTCCTTAGCATTTGGTGCCTTATGAAAATAGAGATACCCTCCAAACAATTCGTCTGACCCTTCTCCCGAAAGCACCATCTTTATGCCCATAGATTTGATGACACGTGCCAACATATACATGGGTGTAGAAGCACGTACTGTAGTGACATCATAGGTCTCCAAGTGATAAATCACATCGCGTATAGCGTCAAGACCTTCCTGTATGGTGAAGTTCACTTCATGGTGTATAGTTCCTATATGCTCGGCAGCCTTCTTAGCTGCTAACAAATCCGGAGCTCCCTTAAGTCCTACGGCAAAAGAGTGAAGCTGCGGATACCAAGCATCCTCCTTGTCGCCAGACTCGATACGCTTGGCGGCAAACTTTTTCGTTACGGCTGCCACTACCGAAGAGTCTAAGCCTCCGGACAGCAGTACGCCATAAGGCACATCAGACATCAGCTGTCTATGAACAGCAGCCTCCAAGGCTGCACGTAACTCATCAATGCTGGTATGGTTATCCTTTACGGCATCATAGGACTCCCAATCTCTTTCATACCATTTTTTAGGTGTAAGACCTTCCTTACTGTAAATATAATGGCCCGGAGGAAATTGATCCATATTAGTGCAGAATCCTTCCAAAGATTTTAGCTCTGATGCAACAAAAAATTGCCCCAAGGCATCCTTGCCGTAGTACAACGGAATGATGCCCATATGATCTCGTGCTACAAGGAAAGAATCGTTACGTGCATCGTACAATGCAAAAGCAAAAATACCGTTCAATTCTTCAATAAAATCAACGCCTTTTTCCAAGTACAAGGCAAGTATCACTTCCGAATCCGAATTTGTCGCAAAATTATATTGTGGTAATGATTTTCGCAGTTCCTGATGATTATAGATCTCTCCGTTTACAGCCAATACTACATTTCCGTCAGGGCTATATAAAGGCTGACTTCCTGACTTTGGATCCACAATGGCTAAACGTTCGTGCGCAAGAATAGCTTTTGAAGAGCTGAATATACCGGACCAGTCTGGACCACGGTGTCTGATCCTTTTTGACATTTCCAATACCTGAGGTCTAATCTTAGCCTCTTCTTGCACTAAATCAAATGCACCAATAATACCACACATAAATTATACGCTTTTTAGTTCTTCCTTTTATTATTTAACACAACAAAGTTATAGTCTTAAAAAACAAATTCATAACATTTTTTAATTTTTATTGAAATTTTAATAAAATATAAATCATTTTTATAAAAATATAACAAAACACTTAGGAAAAGCATGTGAAATATGAAATTATCAAAAACAAAAAAGGCGTCACTCTAGTGACGCCTCAAATATTTAAGAGCTCAAATCAGATTAATGATGAGCGTGCTCTTCCTCTTTTCCGCCAATTTCTTTGTACAATGCAG
>NZ_JXAC01000287.1 GCF_000814685.1 Sphingobacterium sp. T2 | reverse complement strand
ATACAGAAAGCTTAATTAATATTTAAAATTTAAATTAATTTTCTTTTCATCGTAACAAACTCTTACAAAGATAAATTTTTTATTATAATTTTATCTCATCGATGAATTCCTGAAAATTTTCAGACCATCGACATCCTGTTCTCTTTTCATAAGAGATAAATAGTTAGTGTGATTTTAAGGCGATATCCCCCAAAATATCGCCTTATCTTTTTGAAAATCTTATAGAAAATAAGCTAATACAGCTGCTGCGATACCCGCCAAAATAATAAGCCATGTATAGCTTTTCTCCCCTTCCTCGCTTCTGAATTTGAAATCTTCTTTTATTATTTTTCCATGATTTTGTCTCCTTCAAAATATTTATTGCTAGTTAAATTACGATTAATTTTGTAAATTATTGCTTATTCATGGTGATAAGGTTCACCTTTCATAATCGTGAAAGCTCTATAAATCTGCTCCACAAAAAACAATCTTATCATTTGGTGTGAAAATGTCATTTTAGAAAGAGACAAAGAACCATTGGCCCTCGCTTTAACAGCATCAGCAAATCCATAGGGTCCTCCGATAAGAAATACCAAATGTTGTACACTGGAAACCATCTTCTTTTCCAAAAAATCGGCAAACTCTACCGAACGGTACTCCTTCCCTCGTTCGTCCAACAAGATGACCTGATCGTTTGCCGCAATATATTTAAAAAAGAGTTCTGCCTCTTTCTCTTTCTGCTGTGCTTCGGAAAGGTTTTTAGCATTTTTAACATCAGGAATCACTACAAAATTAAAAGAAATATAATGTTTCAACCGCTTCAAATACTTATCCAGTCCTTCCTGAATGTATTTATCGTCCGTCTTTCCTATGCACAATAACGTTATTTTCATGTTGTAAAATTCTATAAAAATCAGAATAATGAAAATAAAATTTACAAAAACACAAAAGCAGACGGCAGTGTACCGTTCCGTACACTGCCGTCTGCAAAATAATATAGCAACAACTAAGCTGTTACGACGTCATGACCTTTTGCCAGCCAATCTTGCATACTACCGATATAACTTTTAACATTCGTAAAGCCGTTTCGATTGAGTATGGATGCTGCTATAGTAGCTCTGTCCCCTGCTTGACATTGGACTATAATGGGCTGATGCTTAGAAATGTCGGGAAGTGCTTTAGCCAGCCTACCCACAAAAAAATGTTGAGCTCCCGGGATATGACCGTTGCGAAACTCTACCTTGCTGCGCACATCTAGCAATACAGAAGAGTCCTCTTGCAATGCTGACTTCACCTCTTCGGCCTCCACAATCGGTATTTGCACCAAATCCCCTTCCAGCTTTTCCACAAAGCCTACAATATTGTCCATACCTATACGCATCAACTTTCTAGTCACCTCCTTTTTGTTTTCTGGAGAGGCCACCAGCACTAAAGCTTTATCGTATGGAAGCATCCACCCCGCCCAGTTAGCCAGACTGTTATTATTCTGGATATTAATTGAATGCCGAAGATGTCCTGTGGCAAATTCAAACTTGTTGCGCGTATCTACAACTATAGCTTCTGCAGGAATCTGCGATACTACTATCACCGGATGATCAGGCACTTCGGTAAGGAGGTGGCGCTCTTCCTTATTCAATTTCTTCATCATAGCGAAATAGGTCGGAACCTCCGGCTGATCGCGCAAGAGCTCCTCTTTAAATGCTTCAAAGTCCTCATGTTGCAAAGCCCAGTTTCTTATCTTCTCATAGCCCACTGTAGAGCTTGCCACAGCGCCTAAGGCCTTCCCACAAGCAGACCCTGCCCCATGACCAGGCCACACCTGCACATAGTCCGGCAGAGCCTTAAACAATTTCAGTGATTCAAAAAGTTGCTTTGCCCCCTTCCTCTTTAGAGCCCACCACCCCAGCAGCTTCCTCCAGCAAGTCCGGCCGTCCAACGTCTCCCACAAAGACAAAATACCCCCGTAAACGATCATCACCGGCTTATCGGTTGCGGCATGGTCTGTAAGAAGAAAGGAAATACTTTCAGGTGTATGTCCCGGAGTATGGAGCACCTCCAACGAAAGATTACCCAATTTTATCTTGTCGCCATGTTTCAGTCCTATATGGGGGAACTCATACTGCCAGTCTTCTCCTCCTTCATCAGAAAGATACAGTTTTGCTCCGGTAAGGGCAGCCAACTCTCGACTTCCGGAAAGAAAATCAGCATGTATATGCGTTTCTGCAACATGGGTTATATGAAGATTATTGGCTTTCGCTATTTCTAAATAGGTATCCACATCTCTTTTAGCATCAATAACTATTGCTTCTTTGGAAACCTGACAACCAATCATATAGCTAGCTTGAGCTAAAGTTTTGTCGTATATCAACTCGAAAAACATATCTTAATTTTTTTTTATTCAACCATTAAATAATTCCTAATTCGGTGAGAATGACAAAAATGGCTACCGACATAATGACCAACGCAAAAAGCTTTTTTAGCTTCTTACCGTCTAACTTATTGCTTAAATAAAAGCCTATAAATATGCCTAGTACCGTAAGTCCTGTATACGTCAGAAGAAGATTCCATTGGAACATGCCAATCCTTCGCCAGTCGCCCAGTAGGCCTAACATGGAATTGATGGCGATAAGTACCAAAGAAGTAGCCACCGCCTTACGCATGCTTAGATGGAAAAAGCTCGTCAGTGCTGGGATAATTAAAAATCCTCCCCCTGCCCCTACAATACCAGTGACACTACCTACAATAACACCTTTTGACACCACCGCGAAAAAAGGATATTTCGGCCGCGGAAGGTTTACATCCTTAAACATGGCATAAGCAGCAAAGAGCATCAAAATAGCGAAAGCCACCATCAACACCACTTCCTGGCTGATGACATACCCTCTTATATAAAACTCGTCGGGAATCAGGGGTACGATATATTTTCGCATCACAAATACCGAAATCATCGAAGGAATCCCGAATTTTATAAGCTTATCCATATCGACATCCTCATAGATAAAGCCCTTCACCCCTCCCACAAGGGATGTCACGCCTATGGAAAATAACGAATAAGCCGTGGCCAAAACCGGATCCACACCAAAAACATAGACAAATATAGGAACGGTTAATATGGAGCCTCCACTACCGACTAAACCTAACGTAATGCCTACAATTACAGCTAAAATTAATCCTAAAACAAACATGAATTAATGTGGAAGATATTTGCGTAATACACCGTATAAATAAGTTCCCAACAAGGCTCCTACAATCACAATAAGCATAGCATAAACCCCTGCTCCTAGTAACGCAAAAATGGGACCGGGACATGCACCTACCAATGCCCACCCTAATCCGAAAAATATACCTCCTATAAGATATCGTGGAATAGACTTAACCTTAGGATGAAATACAATTTCTTTACCGTCAACGTCTTTGGACTTATTGCGCTGCATGTACTGAACACCTAAAAGCCCTACCACCAACGCAGAACCTATAAATCCGTACATATGAAAAGACTGAAAGTTGAACATCTCGAAAATGCGGAACCACGATGCGGCTTCTGCCTTATACATCACTACGCCAAACAAAATGCCTAGTAGAATAAAAACTAACTTTCTCATAACTTAAAAGATTAAAGGGAAAAACACATGAACCATAAGCAATCCTCCAATAAAAAATCCTATTACAGCGACTAAGGAAGGCCATTGCAGTTCACTCAATCCCGTAATGGCATGTCCAGAAGTACATCCTCCAGCATAGCGAGTGCCAAAGCCTACAAAAATTCCGCCTATAAGAAGCAGAAGCACATTTTTGAGGTCCATCTCAAAGAACAACTCTGTCGGCAGATAAGCCTTTCCAACACTATCAAACCCATAAGATTTTAATATTCCTATGGTATTCTCCGCAATTGGTGGCACCTGATGGTCTGATAATCCATAAGCTGCAAGAGCACCTCCAAAGACAGTACCCAACAGAAATAACAAATTCCAGCGCTGCGCTTTCCAGTCAAAGTCGAAAAAATCACAACTTTTGCCGGCGCCCAACGCCGAACATAACGTGCGGAAATTCGAAGAAAACCCAAAAGTTTTTCCTAGCTTTATCAAAGCCAGCATAATTAAGGCTACTAAGGGCCCTCCTACATACCAAGGCCATGTTCCATAAATAGCTTCCATATTTTTTTAGTTTATGACAAAAGTAAAATCCTTCAACATCAAAATCTGTAACTTATGTTACGCTTCGGACAACTAATCCTTATTAAAGGTAAAAATATCTACACATAATAACGAGCTTTCCGGCTTTTAAGGACTAAAATTGATTCTACTTATATCGAAAAATAAAAAGACCTCAAGAAATCTTGAGGTCTTATACTATTTATTTTTGGTGTGCTCTAACATCCATTCATACATCTCAGGCGTATGAAAGACACGCTCCACACTACCGTGTGTTCCTCCCTTTATTATTGTCAGTTTCACCTTTGCTGTATCCCTACATTGTTTTATCGCACGATACAGTTTTCGTGATTCCGAAGGAGGCACTATCTTATCTATGCTGCCATGCATCAACCAGATCGGCACCTGTCCTAAATTACAGGCATCATTCAAATCCCCTCCACCGCATATAGCCACCGCTGCAGCAATCCTGTGCGGATATTTTCCTACCACGTGCATTGTTCCATACCCACCCATACTCATTCCACAGACATACACTCGAGATGAATCTGCATTATAATGTTGGATGACATAATCTACCAGTTCCATGACGCGATCAGGCTCCCACTTTCTGTGCGACTGAGGGGCTATAACAATAGCATTAGGAAGCTGTAAACCGCGCTCTAAGGCACGAAAAACACCATATCTTTTTACTCTTTCTAGGTTATTACTTCCTCTAAGACTTCTTCCGTGAAGAAAGACTACAGTACTAACGCAATTTCCACATTAAGAAGTGTCTATTGAGGGCTGATGTATCAAAAAATTGTAACTCGTCCTGTCATATACTGCAGTTTGAGCTTGCAACCCCAAATAACTTAGCAAAAGCAGAAAACT
>NZ_JXAC01000286.1 GCF_000814685.1 Sphingobacterium sp. T2 | reverse complement strand
CACTTAATGAAAAGATGTAGAGATAAACAATTTTTTTCATTTACTTAAAAGTTAGTGATGATTTACAACTAAATCTATAAAAAATTAATTATCCAATAAAGGTATGGCTTTTATTTATGATGAAATTGTGATAAAAAAATGGCTGCCCTCAGGGCAGCCATTTTTTTTATAACTTTTACAGTGTTAAAGTATTATGGCGTTACAACTTTTGGTTGTGCTGCTTTAGGTTTAGCGATGTCGCTATTGTTTTTCGCAAGATCGTAAACGGTAGGAGCTGCCAAGATAATAGAAGAATATGTACCCACTATGATACCTACTAAGATAGCGAATGCAAATCCTCTGATTACCTCACCACCAAAGATGAACAATACTACTAACACAAAGATGATTGTCAAAGATGTGATGATAGTACGGCTTAAGGTAGTGTTGATAGCGTGGTTTACCACATCTCCGAAATTTTTGTGTGTGCCGACAGCTTTGTTGATATCTTCACGGATACGGTCGAACACCACCACAGTATCGTTTACGGAGTAACCCAATACCGTTAAGAATGCTGCCACAAAGTGTTGGTCAATATCCAATGAGAAAGGAACGATACCATCCAAGATTGAGAACAATCCTAGAAGGATGATAGCATCGTGCAGTGTAGATACTGCGGCTCCAACAGAATATTGCCATTTGTGGAAGCGCACTAAGATATAGATAGCGATAATAATCAATGAAAGAGCAATATGGTCCGGTATTCTTTCATTGATTATTATCGCTATCTATATCTTAGTGCGCTTCCACAAATGGCAATATTCTGTTGGAGCCGCAGTATCTACACTGCACGATGCTATCATCCTTCTAGGATTGTTCTCAATCTTGGATGGTATCGTTCCTTTCTCATTGGATATTGACCAACACTTTGT
>NZ_JXAC01000285.1 GCF_000814685.1 Sphingobacterium sp. T2 | reverse complement strand
ACTCTGTTTTTCGATATCTTAACTGGATCATAGCTGTTGCTGTGAGATAAGCGACAATAGGATATTCGACAACATACTTTGCCCATTCGCAAACTTTAATCCTGTTTTATAGCCAAACACAGCCCCATTGAACCCATTCCTAAATATTCCCGGATGTAGGAGCGAGATAACATAAAGAGAACTGACGCTGAAAAAGCATCATAGGATTCGAATTTCCTAAATCTAAGAGTAGCTTTTGGTTCTCAAATCTCTTCTCTTTAGTTTCAATATGAGCTTGGGTATAAACACGGTCATTTTCCAGTATTAGGGGAAATGAATCATACTTATCCACCTTTAATCCTAAATCTGAAACACTATGTGCAACAGTAATCTTCTTCTTAATATAGTCTATAGCAACTACGTTACTTCTGAAGAATAAGCTCCCCAAAATTCCGTGAATAGGAATACCTATATTGCGCGAGAGGTTGAAACTAGTATCCGTAATTACATAAAGATGATGCACTGAATCGATTAAAGTACCTACCTCCAGCTTATTGCGTAGAGAAACCATTCCTTGAATAGGTCTCCCTATACCAAAACCCTGAAACGTGACAGCAGAGGTATTCTTCAGGAAGACAGAGTCCACCTGTCCAAACAACAACGTTTCCTTTACTCCATTGTCCAATAAAAACGATAAGGGTTCTCCATTAAGTTTGACAGACAATAAAATGAGATTATCTACAAAGTCGAAAGGTATCACAACCTTCTTATCATGTGGAAAATGCCAAAGCTGAGCTCGAAGCGGTCCTATATGCAATAGGAAGAAAAAGTATAGTAGGAACCGTTTCATAGGACAGACTTTTTTATATTAAGTTAACCAAAATTATCCTATAAAGCAATATAACTATGAACACATGCTAAAGAACAAGTTAGAAAGCTATTCTTAAGACAAGCATTTTATGTTTTTACTTCATAAAAATTTATTAGATAATAAATAAAAAAACGAGCCTAAAGCAGGGCTGCTTTAGACTCGCCTATTAACCAATTATAAACTTAAATTATGAGACCACAAAGGTACGCAAAATAGTTTACCATGCAAATTATTATTGCGTTTTTTTGCGGTTTTCAATTATCGGTCGACTTCTCCAAGCACAATATCGATAGATCCTAGAATAGCTATTAAATCTGCTATAAGGACTCCTTTTCCTAATTCCGGAAGAACTGAAAGATTATTAAAACTAGGGCCTCTGGCCTTAACACGACGTGGAATATCGGTTTTTGCTTGTGTTTCAAAATAAAAACCGAAGTTCTCCTTTAGGATTTTCTGCACGTACATAATATGCTTGTTCTTTTAAAGTTACTTTTTTAGGAACCAAGGCCCGTGGGTCAAATTCCGGAGAACGCGCAAAATCCGACATCAGGCGATCTGCACATTGCTCAATGATTTTAAGAGATTCTTTAATCTCATCGACACGCACCTTATAGCGATCCCAACAGTCCCCAACAGTCCCCATCAAACCTTGTCCTATAGGAATGTCGAAATCCAATTCAGGATACACAGAATACCCATCCACACGTCGTAAATCCCACTTCACCCCACTGGCACGCAGCATAGGCCCTGAACAGCCATAGTTAATGGCTACATCTGCCGGCAAGACACCAATGTTTGCCGTACGTGCGATGAATATCTGATTGTTAGTAAGCAAGTCATCCAGCTCGTCCAACTTAGGACGAAAGTAGCTTACAAACTCCTTGCAGCGCTCCTCAAAACCTACAGGAATGTCATAGAAAATGCCTCCTACCCAAATGTAGTTGTACAGCATACGGGATCCCGACGCCCATTCTAACATATTCATTATATGTTCTCGGTCGCGGAAACACCACAAGAATGGAGTAAACGCTCCTATATCGATACCGTAGGTTCCTATGGCAATGAGATGGGATGCTATGCGATTCAGTTCACAGACTAAAACGCGTATATACTCTACCCGTTTCGGAATTTTATCGGTCCTATTCCCAACATACGTTCTACCTCCATCACATAGCTGTGGCTGTTGTTCATAGAAGCCAGATAGTCCAGTCGGTCCGTGAAAGGAATGGTTTTGGGATAACTCAACGACTCAGCATGTTTGTCAAAACAG
>NZ_JXAC01000284.1 GCF_000814685.1 Sphingobacterium sp. T2 | reverse complement strand
GGAAATACGTGGCCGCAATGATACGGATCATCTCCGTCTCATATTCCTGCTTTGTTTTCTCCAATATCGGCAAAGCATAGCTCAACACATCATCATAACGTTTATCCAAGAAGTACAGGGCCGTAATATAATAAGGATAAGTAGATTCGAAAGTTTTGGAACCATTAAGACGTTCGAATTCATTCAACGCCGTCTTATATTCCGCATCCAGATAACACAAGTATGCATAGTAATAGATGGAAGCTTCCTGATAAGGACTATTTTCGTCTTTCAGCTGCTCGAATAAAGGCTTTGCGGCACGATAATCTTGGGTCATGAACTGCGAATAGCCTAGCTTGAAACGATATTCCTTATTTTCTGCACCGGCAAAATTTCTGCCGTCGATTTTCGAGAACCATTCTATGGCTTTCACATAATCTTTCTTCTGATAGTACGAACGACCGATCTGGAAAAAGGCGGCCTTAGCATTCGCACTGGTAGGATAATCCCTTATGTATTTCAAGAAACGGCTCTCCGCATCCGACTCGCCCAACTCCAAAGCACATATAGCCTGGTAAAAACGCACATTCTCCTTTATCAAAGTAAGCTCTTCCGTCTCATCAAGCTGAAGGTTGGATTTCGTTCTTAACTCTTCTACTTTATCAAATTGTTTTGCTGCCGAACTGAATTTGCCACGCTCGAATAATTCTAAACCTGATTTATAAGCTTTGTTAAGCTCTTGCCAAGCTGTCTGCTGACCAAATGCAGGTATAGCCATTAAGCCAAACGCAACACTCAATCCGTAAATTCTCTTGTACATAATGGTTTAATACTTAAATATCTAAATCCTTTATTCCCCTAATCAAAAAAAATTATAGTAACCTTAAGCTCCTAAGCATACTATACTTCATTGTACTAAATTAATAGTTCAATGTCAAGTTTTCCTCAAAAGTTCTTAACATCTGTTAATAACCTACGCTATATAACGCAAATTTTACCTTAAAAGGGGAATTTTAAATTATATTTAACATTTTTTTTACATTGACTATGTAAAAATCCTAGCTTTTGTGATAAATTGCAAACTATACGTTAGAACGTACGTTTATACATTGTTGTAAATTATCCGTATCAGGCTATGACTCCGACAGAACAGGTAATTAAATAAAACTTTTTAAACCGGAAAAATA
>NZ_JXAC01000283.1 GCF_000814685.1 Sphingobacterium sp. T2 | reverse complement strand
CGCAGAAGGAGCCGGTTATGCAGGAGGAATCGTCTCCGCAGCCATTGACGGCATAAATTGTGTCGACGCTATAAAAATTTAATTCACTAAGAATAAGACTGATGCAAAAATAAAGGCAAAATTTTCATCTTATCCTCTTGACAGATGCTGAAAAAGCCCTTATTTTTGTGTCAGAAAATCAAGCGAAAGTAGCTCAGTTGGTAGAGCACAACCTTGCCAAGGTTGGGGTCGCGAGTTCGAGCCTCGTCTTTCGCTCAAAAAAATTAAAGCAAAAGCTTCTCTATCGAGAAGCTTTTGCTTTTTTATTCTATATCTAACGTAGAAACAGGCCCTCTTCTTCCATTCTTATCCAATACCGCTATAGTCAGTTTCTGCCCTCTTTCTACACGTATTCCCGTGGCTTTATCTGCCTTTGACGAAGTCTGTGTAGGTAAAGATCCATCTAAGGTATAGTACACATCAAAACCCGGATACTCTGCAGCAAAAAGAACGATTTTCCCTTCCTGCTTCAATCCAACCTTCGGTAAACGGAAAGCCACTCTATCTTGGATCTCCTGCAATTCCACCCTCCCTATTCTGTCAATAAAGGAAGCGTAATCCTTATCAAATTTGGATATATCAAAAGTCTTTTCACTCTCATAAGGCTTGCGCTGCGCCCAAGCTCGCTCTGCCAATACATAAAACCTCGGAAAAGCTAGATAATCCAGATTTTCATCTTTAGCAAAGTCTCAGCAAACACCCCTCCTTTGATTCCTAAGAAGTGTGCTCGTCCCTTCTCATTGATACGCTCCAATTGGCTTAT
Organism: Sphingobacterium sp. T2; assembly: GCF_000814685.1. Lineage (GTDB taxonomy): Bacteria > Bacteroidota > Bacteroidia > Sphingobacteriales > Sphingobacteriaceae > Sphingobacterium > Sphingobacterium thermophilum. The sequence continues at coordinate 111 of NZ_JXAC01000283.1, read as the reverse complement.
GCGCGACCTGTTCAATGTTTCCTTGTCCACTGTAGATGTATGGAAATATTAGCAAATAGTACTTCGAAACGCGATGTAGGAATTGAATAAAGATCAGCAATAAGTAGCCCA
>NZ_JXAC01000282.1 GCF_000814685.1 Sphingobacterium sp. T2 | reverse complement strand
TCAAGCTCAGTATCAAAGAGCGTATGCTGATGGAAGTACAACGCTCCATCGAAATCGCCTATCAACTTTGTCCCATCCTTGAAAAATACCAAGTAGATCTCGAAGTGCACGCGGACATCAATACCAATCCTCATTTCGAATCCAACCTAGCTCTACAAAGAAGCTAGTGGGCTACATTCTAGGAATGGGGTTCAACTTTAAAGCAAAACCTGAATCTTTTGCAAGTACCAACTGTGCCAACCGCATCGTGCAATGATATCCACAGCTAAAATATTTTGTTTAATATTGTGATGAAATGAAAGAATCATCGCAAGCATTAATCAAAATCGCCGTCGTAGGCCCTGAATCTACGGGCAAGTCTACCATGGCTAAATATCTAGCCGAAAAATTACATACTTTGTATGTCCCTGAGTACGCCCGATACTATTGTCAGCACCTAAACAAAAATTATACACTGGAAGACGAAGTGAACATGTTTTACGGTCAGATGGCATTGGAGGATACTATAGTTCAAAACATAAAATCTCCCGTCCTGATTTGCGATACTACCATTCTCACTATTAAAATATGGTGCGACAGACTTTTCGGCTTTACGCCCGACTTCGTACGGGAAGAAATAAAAAAAAGAAAGTACGACCTTTATCTGCTCATGGATATAGACCTTCCTTGGGAAGACGATCCTCTACGCGACTTTCCGCATGAACGAGAACATTTTCTAAAAGTATGGAAACAGGAAATTCATAACTTAAACGGTAATTACATATTAATATCCGGTCAAGGTGAAGAACGGCTAAAAGCAGGACTTGAGGCATGCAAAAAAATTATCGCCTCCACATCTGGTAATATATATTAAAGAAAGTCTAGATAATTCAAAAAAATCCCTAATGCGATGTGTCTGGTGCAGAACGAACTATAGAAATTGGTTCCAAAATTAAATTGTAACCATGGAAAGCACTCCCTTAACTTTATAAACCGCTTTTATAGAACTTTTTTCCAAAATAATATCATCATAAAGAGAAGAATTTCTGGCCACTAGCTTCCAATGGTTTTCATCCATTCCACGAACAATACGGATTACCTTAATATGTTCGGAAACTACAAGATATATCTCCCCAAAAATCACGGAAGGAACATCTACCTCTTTCAAAAACACCACACTAGCGTGTTCAATTTCCGGAGACATGGCCTCTCCTTCGTTGACAATAGCAAAATCACTACCGGCTAGGATAGGAATTTCAAGCTCATGGGCTACCGGCATTTCGTTCCAATTCGTATTAAAATCTTCCAAGCTTATGTTAAAAAGAGGAATTTTCTGAAAGTTGTTCGCTTCCTTCAGCATATTTCCCTCACCTGT
>NZ_JXAC01000281.1 GCF_000814685.1 Sphingobacterium sp. T2 | reverse complement strand
CCCCGCTACTAATCAAAAAAGCCTTACATTGATGAATGTAAAGGCTTTTTTKTGTCCTTTCCTGCTTTTCTTTCCAAGAAAATTGATTTAATTAAAAGTTGATTGTTAACGCAAATCGATTTCGTTTGTTGCTGCTATGGTATTTCAGATCAAAAATCCTATTATTGGTGGGATTTAGTTCAAAAGATTCATCTAATGATCTATTTCGTTGCATTATAAATCTAAATTATATGGCAGTAACAAATTTTCGAAAAGGAAGGAGAAGTTCCTTGATATGGATGATGTCGGGCATGCTGATTTCTTCATTTCTTCCGTATCCGTCAAGGGCGGAATCATGGCGTTCAATCAATATTAATGCGGTTGTTCAACAGACCATACGTGGAGAAGTGAAAGGAAGTAACGGCGAAATACTTTCAGGGGTTACCGTAGCGGTGAAAGGAAAAAGTACCGTGTCTTCCACTGACAATACAGGCTCATTCTCCATTTCCGCCAGTGTGGGAGACATATTGGAATTTAAGAGTGTGGGATATGAAACTAAAGAAGTTGTGATTTCAACTAATTATGTTTCTGTTGTGTTAAATTATGAAAGCCAGGATATTGAAGAAGTGGTGGTGACAGGGTATTCCAGTCAACGGAGAGAGAATATTTCCGCATCTATAGCTACCATTTCTCCTAAAGAACTGCAGGATACTAAGTCTCCAAATATTTCCAATTTGTTGCAGGGAAAGGTTGCCGGTATTAACGTGGTTAATGGCTCAGGACGTCCCGGAGCACAGGGCAACATCCGCATACGTGGTCGTAATTCTATTTCGTCCAAAACATCTCCTCTATGGGTAGTGGATGGTGTAGTAATGCACGGCGTGCCGAATATCAGCCCTAATGATATTGCATCACTTTCGGTGCTTAAGGATGCAGCGGCAACAGCACAGTACGGTTCAAGAGGTACGAACGGGGTTATCGTCGTGACAACAAAGACGGCAGCAAATTCGGGAGCAGGCACATTTTCCGTAAATTGGATTACCGGCACTAGCCGTTTTAATCCGGGCAAATTTAAGCTGATGAATTCGGCAGAACTATGGGATCTCTATCAAAGCTACAGCAACCAATCTGCAATTCCTAGTAACGTGACCGAAGAGGTGCTGAAGACAGACTACGATTGGGTGAAGAACGGTACGCAAGCAGGTAAGCTAAACGACTTAAATGCTTCTTATTTGGGTAGAACGGACCGCACTTCTGTAGCCTTAGGCGCCAACTATTATGCGGAAGAAGGATCGGTAAAAGGATACGATTATGAGCGTATTTCCGGAAGAATCAATATTGATCATAAACTTACGGATAAGATAACTTTCAAGCCTAAGCTGAATGCTTCTTACACCACCTATGACAGTAGGCAGCATTCTTTGTACGATATGTATCTTTATATGCCGTGGGATCAACCTTACAATGCTGATGGAACTATAAAAAATCCAACAGGCAGGAGGTATAACTTGGTATGGTAGGGATAATCGCAACTACTTGTACGATCTACAGTTCAACTACGGTCAGGGACAGACATTCAATATACTCTCGAATTTGGACTTTTCTTATCGTATCAACGATAAATTCACTTTCGAGTCGATGAATAACCTGACTTACTACAATCAAACCACCCTTTCGTATGTGGATCCTAACTCCAACTCAGGATTGGGAAATCAGGGTTCTGTGTCTCAGTTTGCAGACAAACGTATTACTCGCTTTTTCAACCAAATGTTGAAATATAATGATACTTTCGGCGAGAAGCATAATGTTGCTGCTTATGCGGCCTATGAGTATTCCGACTATGTTTACAGCAGTGTGGGGGCGGGAGGCAAAGGTATAGCTCCAGGATCTCAAATTATCGACAATGCAGCGGATTTTCTTTCGATGCAAGGGACGAAAAACGATTATGCTTTCCAGTCGGTATTGGTGCAGGCTTCATACAACTATGACAACCGTTATAACGTACAGGCTTCCTACCGGATAGATGGTTCTTCCCGATTCGGAAAGAACAATCAATATGGTAGCTTCTATTCTTTAAGCGGTGCATGGAACGTTCATAATGAAGCGTTTTTCAATACGGACAAGATTAACCAGTTACGTCTTAAGGCCTCTTTCGGACAGGTAGGTAATGTGCCTAACTCCCTATATGCTTCGTATTCGTTCTACAATCTGGACGGTCAGTACAACGGACAGCCGGCGGCCATCCCGGGACAATATCAGAATCTGGATGTAAGCTGGGAGCGTTCGCGGGATGCCAACGTAGGGGTTGAATTAGGCCTATTTAATCGAGTAAATTTTACGGCAGAAGCATACTATAAAAATACGAATGGATTGTTGTATAGCGTAGCGTTCCCTGCTACTGCCGGATGGAGCAACCAGTGGATGAATATAGGGGCTATCCGTAATAAAGGTGTGGAACTGGCTCTCAATGTTGATGTCTTTAATGCGGACAATCCTTTTCAATGGAATTTAGGATTTAATATTGCAACCAACAGCAACAAAATTAAGGGGCTGAAAGATAATACCGATATCAATAGCGGCAATAAGCGCTTTTCTGTAGGTAGAGACATAGACTCTTGGTATATGCGTAGATGGGCCGGCGTAAATCCTGATAATGGAGCTCCATTGTGGGAAAAGATTGACCCACAGACAGGAGAAGTCACCACCACTTCCAACTATAATGAAGCTACCTTACAGTTTGTGGGTACTTCTACACCTAAATACCAAGGGGGCTTGCTTTCGACGATGGAATATAAAAACTTCACGCTTACCACATCGTTGGCTTTCCTAAAAGGAGCTTATGCTTACAATGCTTCCCGAGAATTGTTTGACTCCGACGGTGCATATCCAACTTACAATAATATGGTGTTACAAAAGGGATGGTCACGATGGAGCGTGGATAACCCTCATGCTACGCATCCTGTAGCAATGTATAACAACAACAGTAGCTCTAATAAAACTTCTTCCCGTTATTTGGAGGATGCTTCTTTCATCCGCTTGAGGAATGTGACTTTAGGCTATACATTTAAGTCAGCCCTATTGAGCAAGTATAAGCTTAAAGGATTGAATATCTTCTTATCGGGAGACAACCTATGGACAGGAACTAAATTCTCTAGTTTGGATCCAGAGACAGCCTTGTCGGCAGCGAACGGCAGCCCAGGAGAGTCCGAAGAAGGAGATGCAACGTCACAATATCCTTCACCTAAGCGAGTTACTTTTGGTATTAACTTATCATTCTAAGTCCTATGAAATTATCGAAAATTGCAATATATGGTATTCTTGGAGCCTTTACGTTGAACGCCTGTTCGTTGGATAGAGCTCCTTATACGGCCTTGACCAATGAGTCAATAGAAAATACTCCGGGAGCGTTGGAAGCACTCAGCCTAGGAAATTATCACACCCTGAAAAGTTGGGTGGAAAACTGGCACCGTGTTACTGAATATCCTTCGGACAACGTATCGTTGAGTGGATCTACTACGGATAACCTCTTTTATAACTACAACTATCAACGTTTGGTGACCAATTCCCGTGTAAACAACTATTGGTCTAATTCCTACAAGATTATTGCAGGGACAAATGCTGTGTTGGAGGTAGTGAAAGAAGGAACGGACGCTGCCACCGACCAGATTATTGCCGAAAATCTGTATTTGCGCAGCTTGATGTATTTCTATCTGGCAAATGTTTTCGGAAGACCATATAATCAAAATCCGGAAACTAACTTGGCAGTGCCTCTTCAGCCGCAAGACAATCCTTTTGAGATAAAGGCCAGAAATACCGTTAAGGAAGTGTATGACGCTATAGAACAGGATCTCTTACGCGCCGAAAAGCTTTTCACAGCCTATAAAGGTAACATCTATGGTAATGTGTATGCTGCTCAGGCATTATTAGCCCGACTCTATCTGTATAAGGGTGATAATGAAAAGGCTATAGAATATGCCAATAAGGTAATCAATTCCGGAAAATTTGCTTTGCTTTCTACGGCCGATTATACCAAAATTGCGACAGCAGCACCAGAAAATAATCCGGAAACAATATTTGCCATCAAATTTGTGAAAGACGTAGACTATGCTTCTGATGGTTGGTACACTATCGGGTCTATGTATGCTAATATCGATGGCTCAGGGTGGGGAGAGATGTATGCTTCGCGTTCCTATTTAGAAGAGGTGCGCAAATATCCAGAAGATGTACGCTATTCTTTCATCAAGCCGGTGGTAGTTAATGAGAACGAACTTCATGCTTATTATGTCAACGACGACTATAAATATGAAAGTATTGTCGTAAGCCAGTCCGGTACAGATTATACCTATACAGAGAATGGAACGTCAAAGACTTTGATCAAGAGGTCTAACGGCGCTGGAAGTTTTGAGTATTTCATCAATATAGGAGGGAAAGAACGTACAGTATTGATAGATAAGAAGCTGGATGCCCGCAACGGATATCCGAAATATTATATCTTGAAATGTTCGGGACAGGAAGGTCAGGCTCACCTGTGGTCCCCTGTAATTTCGAGGTTGGCAGAACTGTATTTAATACGTGCTGAGGCAAATGCCAAATTGAACAAAATCCAAGAAGCTTTGGATGACGTCAATATCATCCGCAAAAGAGCAGGCATCCCTACAGCAGGATTATGGACAACAGCTAACCTAAGTGGCAAGTCAGCATTGGATGTGGTGCTGGAAGAAAGAAAATTAGAATTGGCATGGGAAGGTCATCGCAAGTTTGATGTGTTCCGTAATGGAAAGACGTTGAACAGAATGTATCCCGGAACCCATATAGCCAATCAAAACTCTTACTTAACCATTCCGGCCACATCCAATGTTATTGTGGAATATATTCCGGAACAACAGATTACATTGAGTAATGGAGTTTTGAAGCAGAACGATTAACTCCTTTCGCATAATCCCAAAAGGCAAGATAATCATCTTGCCTTTATTTTGAAGATTTGTTGTAGTTTTTCACATAAAGCTGGCGAAGCATTCTGTAAAGAGCGTATGGGCAGTCTTATCAGTAAAATTTAGGCGGATAAACTCCGTTTGTTGTTGTGTTTGATTAAAGTAAAGTTTAGGGCGCCAGTGGCGCCCTTTTTGTTCTACGTAAAATTCTGTCCATAGAATGCCGCGTATTTTATGTAACTTTGTGACCTATATTTCATTTTTGAAATAAGTTGCCGAGAGGGTAACGCGCGAGTTAAAATTTTATATTTAAGTATGGCAAACATAGTTGCAATTGTAGGTCGTCCTAACGTAGGTAAATCGACTTTATTCAATCGTCTTACAGAAAGTAGAAAAGCTATCGTAGATGATTTTAGTGGCGTAACAAGAGATCGTCATTATGAAACCGCCGAGTGGGTGGGTAAAAAGTTCACCGTAGTAGATACGGGCGGTTTTGTGCACGGCTCGGATGATATTTTCGAAAAAGCCATCCGTGATCAGGTTCTTATCGCAATCGAAGAGGCTTCAGTAATAATTTTTATGGTCGATGTATTGACCGGCATTACAGATTTGGATATGGAAATCGCAGATTTGTTGCGACGCACTTCTAAGCCTGTATATGTGGTAGCCAACAAGGTAGACCATGCAAAGCTGCATTACGACTCTTCGGAGTTTTATGCTTTTGGTTTGGGAGAGGTGTATAATGTTTCTTCTGTCACCGGTTCGGGAACGGGAGAACTGTTGGATGCGGTAGTGTCGCACTTTCCGGAGCCTATAGAAGATGAAGAGGAAGACCCGCTTCCGAAAATCACCATCGTCGGAAGACCTAACGTGGGCAAGTCATCTATGACCAATGCCCTGCTAGGAGAAGAGCGTAACATTGTTACGGATATTGCCGGTACTACACGTGATACGATCAAGATTCACTACAATAAGTTTGGTCATGAATTTATTCTTATCGATACCGCAGGACTTCGTCGTAAGAAAAAGGTGAGTGAGGATATCGAATTCTATTCGGTGATGCGTACCATCCGGGCGTTAGAAGATTCGGATGTGGTGATTTTGATGCTGGATGCACAGGAAGGGGTGGAAGCGCAGGATATTAATATTTTCCATCTTGCTGAGAAAAACAGAAAAGGAGTGATGATCGTTGTCAACAAATGGGACCTTATCGAGAAAGACCATAAGACAATGAAGGCTTTCGAAGCACAAATCAGAGAAAGGATAGCTCCTTTCACCGACGTGCCTATCATCTTCACATCTGTGGTAGAAAAACAACGTATCTTCAAAGTGGTAGAAACCGCGATGGAGGTGTATAGAAATAAAACGAAGAAAATCCCTACTTACCAAACTCAATGAAGTGATGCTGGATATTATCGAAAATTATCCGCCACCGGCATTGAAAGGAAAATATATAAAGATTAAGTATGCTACGCAGTTGCCAGGAAAGACGCCTATGTTCGCCTTTTTCTGTAACTTGCCTCAGTATATCAAGGATCCTTATAAGCGTTTTATTGAAAATAAATTGCGCGAAAACTTTGGTTTTACAGGGGTTCCTATTCAGATTTATTTCAGACAAAAATAATTTCCGCGGTCAAATTAACTAAAGTTCTATATGCAACATAATTTAGTAGTTTACAATACACTCACCCGTAAGAAAGAAAAATTTGAACCTATACATCCCAACATGGTGGGGATGTATGTGTGTGGTCCCACTGTTTATAGTGATGTACATCTTGGAAACTGTAGAACTTTTGTTTCGTTTGATTTGATATTCAGGTATCTTCGTCATCTGGGATATAAGGTACGTTATGTGCGTAACATCACCGATGCAGGACACTTAGAGGGAGATAATGATGAGGGCGACGACAAATTTGCCAAAAAGGCAAAGCTGGAGCAGTTGGAGCCTATGGAGATCGTGCAGAAGTACACCATAGGATTCCATGATGTGTTGCGCCTTTTCAATACCTTACCACCAAGTATAGAGCCTACTGCTACGGGACACATCATCGAACAGATAGAGATGGTGAAGCAGATCATTGCCAACGGCTATGCCTATGAGGTAAACGGTACCGTAGCAGTAGGCTCTATACTTGGTGGTAAGGTATTGAAAAGGCGCAACACATCATGGAATCCTATGGTGTACTTCTGCCACGATCCTACCATAGTCCTTCCAACCTTGCCATTCCACGTCCGCTTTTGCCTTTTTGGACAAATTTTGTCGTCCGCCCTTCATCATTTATC
>NZ_JXAC01000280.1 GCF_000814685.1 Sphingobacterium sp. T2 | reverse complement strand
TCTATAATTGCAGCGAAGTTTTATTTAGACTTATTCTAAAGAGTGTTTAATTGTAATACTAACGATAATTTATTGAGAACAAATCAATTATAGTTACGCTAGCTACAATCGCAGGGATGCATGTTGCGCAAGCACAGACTCACGTGAAAGGCAAAGTCACCGATCAAGAACAACGTGCGATTGCAGATATCACTGTAACTATCGGAAACAAAAAAACGGTAACCAACCACAAAGGTCAATTTGAGATTTATATACCTTCTCCAGGAGATTTTACCATACAGCTCCACGGTCTGGGCTATAAAAGGCAACAATACACTTTCAGTCAACAGGGTGATATTACCCATATTCCTTCGTTAGTTCTGGAAAAAGAAGAATATGATATTGAAGAGATTGAAGTCTTCGGAGAAAGGAACAAAAGACCAAAAGGACTGGAAGATATCACCCGCATGCCTCTAAAGCCCAACGAGCAGATTCAGACCATCTCTGTCATTTCAAACAAAGTCATAGAAGCCCAAGGAGCTTTAACATTGACAGACGCGGTACGTAACATTCCCGGAGTAACACTTTTCGGTTCGTACGGAGGGGTGAAAGAATCTATGTCTACTCGAGGGTTTCGTGGCGTACCTGTATTGAAGAACGGTGTACGTATGGATACTCAGTTTCAAACCGCAGCCGGTGTGGTAGATATGCAGGGAGTAGAGTCCATACAGATGATAAAGGGATCGGCAGCCATAACACAGGGTGTTATTACCGACTTGGGAAATGCCGGAGGGGTTATTAACGTCGTAACCAAAACGCCGAATTTCGTTAATAGAGGACAGGTGGGATTACGTATAGGCAGTTGGGGACAACTACGACCTACCTTTGATGTCGAGACTGTACTAGATTAAAAAGAATCCTTGGCTATACGGGTTAATGGAGCTTACGAAAGAGCAGACAGCTACCGACAAGGGCTTGAAAAGCGACCGTTAGTCATATTTTAATCCCTCTATCACTTGGAGAGCTTCTGACAGAACGTCGATCACGATGGAAGCGGATTACCTAAATGCTAATGTCACGCCTCATTCTGCCGTAGTTAACCTTAACAGCTCTCAAGGAGTTAACGCATTGTATTTGGTGCCTTATAACAAATTTTTAGGGTTATCCAGTGACAACAACAATATTATTCAAAAGGCTGTCATGGCCAGCGTTCAGCATGAGCTCACCAACAACTGGAGCATCCGAGGTGCTTACGCAACAAATACCGCCA
>NZ_JXAC01000028.1 GCF_000814685.1 Sphingobacterium sp. T2 | reverse complement strand
GAGAAAAGTTCAGGAAAAGGTTGCAGGAAAGGTATTTGAAGTGCAGCATTGGCGATTCCGAAAATCTGCAGTTTGCCGACAGCAGTTTTGATGCAGTGACTGTAGCGTTTGGGGTGCGGAACTTCGAAAACTTGGAGAAGGGACTTTCAGAAATACATAGGGTCCTCAAACCGGGAGGCAAGGCCATCATCTTGGAGCTTTCCAATCCAACAGCATTTCCGATCAAACAGTTTTATAACTTTTATTTCCACAAGATGGTTCCAGCTTTCGGACGTTTGATTTCCAAGGACTCTAGTGCTTACTCTTATCTACCGGAGTCGGTAGCCAAATTTCCCGATGGCGAGCGGTTCGCAGAAATTACCCGGAGGGTGGGGTTCAAATCTACAAACGTAAAACCGCAGACGTTCGGGTTCTGTACGATTTATGAAGTAGAAAAATGAAACGTATCGGATTGACAGTCATTCTCAGCTTGCTGCTGTTGATAAATGCGTCATACGCGCAGCGAAAAATATCATTTCCGTTCAGTGGGGGATATGATGAGGAGGCCGAAATCCAAATAGGAATACAATATAATTTTCTAAAGCAAGACTACCAGTTGACGTTGAAAAACAACTGGCAGGTCTTATACGGTAAGGACACAGATCCGCAGGAGCTTACCTATTTGGGAGAGATAAAAGCCGTAAGCTCTAAGAGTGGGCATGGCTTTTCTTTTGGGATTCCTGTGGATTTCAAGCTGTCTGATATCGTTTATGCTTAATTTTACGCCTACGTTTGCAGTGATCAACGGATTGAGTATTCGTTATACATCGACGAATCCGGAGATTGCTCCTATAGTACGAAAGCCAAAGCAGGTAGTAGATGATCTTTATGGCGATAACTTCACGGCATTTGAATTTCCTGTAGCCCTAAAGCTTAGATCGGAAGAAAAAAAAAGTTTTTAAAACTGATGTAAGATATAGAGGTTATTTGCTGGGAGGTATACGTTATTTAAGATGGGCTGGAGCTGAGAGTTATTATGCTACAGCATCCAATTCTATAGACTCACAATCAGTGTATTCACCATCTTTAGTGCTTAGGAATGACTATATAGCTTGGGAAGCAGGATTAGGGTTCGATATCTATTTTTCGTTCTTTAAAATGTCGCCGGAAATCAGATTCAGTCAAAGTGTGAACAATATCTTTGACAATAACCATTTGCTGGCAAAGGACAATAAGTTTATGAAACCCTTAGATAAAGGGTTGATTAGGAATGTTTATTTCAGTTTAATTTTTCAATGATGAAGAGAACAGTTTTAATTACGGGAGCAAGTTCAGGCATTGGAGAGGCCTGTGCACGTGTATTGGCCGGAGAGGGAAGCTACAGGCTGCTGCTGTGTGCCCGTAGGGTAGAGCGTTTGGACAACCTGAAAAAAGCAATATTGACTGCATATCCTGCGACGGAGGTGTACACTTTTGAGTTGGACGTGCGTGACAGAATGCAGGTAGAATCCACGATAGAGAATCTTCCAGACGCTTGGAAAAACATCGATATATTAATCAATAATGCCGGGCTTAGCCAGGGTTTGGATCCTATACAGGATGGAGATCCGGACGACTGGGACCGTATGATAGACACCAACGTCAAAGGCTTGTTGTATGTTACCAAGGCAGTAACTCCACTGTTGAAGAAAAGTGCACATGCACATATCATTAATCTGGGCTCTATAGCCGGCAAAGAGGTATATCCCAACGGCAACGTGTATTGTGCTACCAAACATGCTGTGGACGCCCTCAATAAAGCTATGCGCATAGACTTGTTGCCTTTTGGTATTAAGGTGACGGCTATTAATCCGGGTATGGTGGAAACGGAATTTTCGGAGGTGCGCTTTAAGGGGGATAAGGAACGTGCCAAGGCCGTCTATCAGGGGCTTACCCCGCTTTGTGGAGACGATATTGCGGAAGTGATAGCTTTTGTGCTGTCAAGACCGGCACATGTCAATATCAATGATTTGTTAATAATGCCTACAGCGCAAGCTAACGGCACCATCGTAAATAGAAAATAAATTACTATGTCATTAGAACAAAAAATCAATCAGGATATTAAGGCTGCGATGCTTGCTAAAGATAACGCGCGCCTCCGTGGATTACGTGCTATAAAGGCGGCAATCCTTCTGGCGAAGACTGAAAAGGCTGCCAATGAAGAGCTTACTGAAGAAGCAGAAATCAAAGTGCTGCAGAAGTTGGTTAAGCAACGCAAAGAGTCGGGTGAAATCTATAAGGCCCAAGGACGTGATGATCTGTATCAGATAGAATTGGAAGAACAGAATGTTATTGAGGAGTATCTTCCAAAACAACTTTCGCGTGAAGAAATAGAAGAAATAGTAAAAAAGATCATTGCAGAGACCGGAGCCTCAGGAATGAAAGATATGGGTAGAGTGATGGGAGTGGCAAATGCTCAGTTGGCAGGCCGTGCTGATGGAAGAACTATTTCGGAAATTGTGAAATCTAGTCTGGCTTAAATACATGGATATTATCTGGAAAATTAAGGAATTCGAAGAACTTTCCAACTTTGAGCTCTATCAGATCCTTCAGCTTCGTATCAATGTGTTCATGCTGGAACAGGAGTGTCTCTATCCGGAGTGTGATAACAAGGATCTGAAGGGTAAGCATCTTATGGGCTATCTGAACAACCAACTGGTCGCATATGCAAGGCTTCTCCCACCGGGTGTATCTTACTCCGACGCTTCCATAGGCAGAGTGGTGGTACATCCTCAATGTCGTCATTTGAAGCTGGGAAATGCACTTATGTCAAAGGCAATAGCTCAGGTGAGAGAAGACTTCCCCAATGAAGATATACGTATCAGCGCCCAAGCACATCTCCAAGGCTTCTACGAAAGGGTAGGCTTTGAGAGGGTGAGTGAAGAATATTTGGAAGACAACATTCCGCATGTGGAAATGCTGTTTGAAAAAGAAAAGGGACTTGATTAAAGTCCCTTTTCTTTTTCTAATTCCATAATCTCTTCAGCCAAGCTTTCCCATTCGTGTTGCATTTTTTCATATTCAGCCTTTGCGGAATTGTAGTTGCGTGTGGCTTCCTGAAGCTTTATAGCATCTGAATAGACGGAGGCATCGGTGAGCAAGGCTTCCAATGTTTTGATTTCGTTTTCTTTCTCGGCGATGCGTTGTTCCAAGGCAGTGAGCTCTTTGTTTTTCTTTTGAAGCAGCTTTTTGGTGTCTTCCGTAGGGGTAGTTTTGGTTTTTGGAACCTCTTGTTTGACGGTTTTCTTTTCCTCTTTTGCTACTGTTTTCGGTTGACGTTTGGCACTCCACTCTTCGTATTCCTGATATGTTCCCGGATATTCTTTGATCTGTTTATCTTCGATAAACCAAATTTTGTTGGCTACATGGTCCAAGAAATAACGGTCGTGCGAAACGACAATGAAGGTGCCTTCATATTGTTGTAAGGCTTGGATCAGTACGTTTACCGAAGTCATGTCCAAGTGGTTTGTAGGCTCATCTAGTACAAGGAAATTAGCATCTGCGGTGAGAGCTTTTGCCAGAGCCACTCTCGACTTTTCACCTCCAGACAGCACACGGATTTTTTTGAACACGTCGTCCCCCGAAAAGAGGAAACATCCCAAAATGGAGCGAAGCTCCGTTTCCGTATGTTTAGGAGCGAAGGACTGCAGCTCTTGCAGGATGGTGTTGTCTAGATGTAGAGCTTCCAATTGATGCTGGGCGAAAAAGGTCTGCGTCACATTATGTCCTTTGATGACCTTTCCTTCAAATTGGTTGTCTGCTTCGGCCACAATACGCAAGAGGGTAGACTTCCCCTTACCGTTAGCACCTATAAGGGCTATCTTGTCACCTTTCTCTATGACCGCTCCTGTATTCCTTAAAATCTCAATATTAGGATAGGATTTGGAGATGTTTTCCAAAGTTACTACATGACGGCCCGATGGCTTGGAAAATTTGAATCGGAAGTTTACTTCCGGGTTGTCGTCGTCTACATCCTCCACGCGCTCCATACGTTCTAGTGCTTTGATGCGCGATTGCACCATCTTAGCTTTAGAAGCTTTGGCACGGAAACGTTCGATAAGGCGTTCTTCCTGTTTTATTTTTGCCTGTTGGTTTTTGTATTGGTTGGCCTGGATTTCGTTGCGCAACTCTTTTTCTTCGAGGTAGAAGCTGTAGTTACCTGCATAGAGGGTAAGCTTCCCTTTTCTTGATTCGACAATTTTGTTGACGATGCGGTCCAAGAAGTAGCGATCGTGAGAAACGATAACGATGGCTCCCTCGAAGCTTTGCAGGTAGTTTTCCAACCATTTGATCGAAGGCAAGTCCATGTGGTTGGTAGGCTCGTCCAAAAGTAGAATGTCCGGATTCTGAAGGAGTATGCGAGCAAGCATCACGCGCATACGCCATCCTCCGGAGAAGGTTGCCAACGGACGTTTTTGGTCTTCGTCCGAGAAGCCTAGCCCAGCCAGAATTTCATGGGCGCGGAACTCGATATTGTAGCCGTCCAACGCTTCGAACTCCATCTGTTTGTCACTAAGCTTGTTCAGGATATCGTCCGAATAGTTTGTTTCCAGTTGTTGTAGTAAATCCTCTATTTCAGTATGCAGTTGATTTTGGCGTTCGAAAGCCTCCATAGCCACATGAAGTATGCTCTTGTCGGAGTGATAGGACAGCAAGTCCTGGTTCAGGTAACCTATCTTGATGTCTTTGGCTTTGGAGATAGTACCCGAGGTAGGAGTATATTCACCTACTATAAGACGAAGCAATGTCGATTTGCCGGCACCGTTGGCACCGATCAATCCTACCTTGTCACCCGGTTTGATATGCCAATTGGCTTCGTCATACAGTACGCGCGAGCCAATTTCAAATGTCAAGTTATTTATTGATATCATTTCGTTGCAAAAGTAGTGAATATTTCTGCTTCTTTTCTACCTTTGTAGCTCGGTAAGAGGAGTTATTATAACAAAAACCTTCATTGATATTATGTACAAACTGATAAAACCACTTTTCTTTTCGATGGCTCCGGAGAAGGCACACCATACAGTGACCAGATCCTTGCGTTCCTTGACCAAAGTGTGGGGGGTGAAGCCCTTGTTGAAATCTATTTATACCATAGAAGATCCCCGCCTGGAGCGTGAAGTGTTTGGTTTGAAATTTAAGAATCCGGTGGGGTTGGCTGCAGGTTTCGACAAAAATGCCGAATACATTGAAGAGATGTCCAATTTCGGATTTGGTTTTATCGAGATAGGTACTGTTACTCCTAGGCCGCAGCCGGGCAATGACAAGCCGCGTATGTTTCGCCTAATTCCGGATGAAGCTTTAATCAACCGAATGGGATTCAACAACCAAGGTGCAGATGTTGCTGCCGGACGCCTTAAACACCTGAAAAACCGTAATGGCCTCATCATCGGCGGTAATATTGGTAAAAACAAGGTGACGCCGAATGAAGAAGCCGTGAACGATTATATTTATTGTTTTAACGCGTTGTACGATTACGTGGATTATTTTGTGGTGAATGTCAGTTCACCTAATACACCGGGCCTTCGTGATTTGCAGGAAAAGGAGCCTTTGATGCGCATCCTAAACACCTTGCAGGGGCTCAACTCCCAAAAAGAGGTGCCTAAACCTATCCTGCTTAAAATAGCTCCTGATCTTACGGACTCACAACTCGACGATATCGTTGAGATAGTTACTACAAAACAAAAATTGCGGGGCTTATCGCTACCAATACGACCATTTCCAGAGAAGGACTGCAGTCCGATTCGAATTTAGTCAAAGAGACAGGAGGGGTCAGCGGGAAGCCTCTTACAAAGCGATCTACCGAAGTAATCCGATATGTGCATGAGAAATCTAATGGTGCTTTTCCTATCATCGGGGTGGGGGGAATACACTCTGCTGCCGACGCCTTAGAAAAGCTAAAAGCCGGAGCTTCTTTGGTGCAGATTTATACCGGTTTTATTTACGAAGGTCCGGGATTAATAAGGGATATATGTAAAGGAATTCTTAATAGCAAATAAAGACAGTCCGGCATGCCGGACTTTTTTTGCTGACATTATGGCAAAAACCTTTTAAACCATATGATGTTTTCATAGTCTGAACAGTAGAAAGTTAGTAAAAGGGCTGTTAAAAATTGTTAACAGCATCTGCCAAAAAGTTATTTGGCACATCAATTGAAATACAGTAATTGCTTTCATAATTTAGGTTATAATTGGTTAGTTAGTTAGAAATCCTTCAATCTCCCCGGTTGAGGGATTTTCTTTTAATATTATTTAACAATAAAAAATTGGTAATCGAGAATTTAATATTTAATTTTCACTTATCAAATACATTACATTATGATAAACATGAAAAGAATAGTGCCCATAACGATATTGCTTGGTGGTCTGATGGTGACAGGCTGTGTAAGCAAAAAACAGTATGCTGCTCTGGATGCACAGTATAAAGATTTGGGGCAGTTATACCACAAAACGCAGATGGAGTTGACAGAAAGTAGGGCCAAGGTGAAAAGCCTAGAGGATATGTTGGATTATGAGCGTAAAAACAATGCGGCGTTGAAGGAAGCCTATGCAAAGCTACAAGCTTCTCTGGATAAGAGTATTGCCCAAAACTCACAAGGCAATGTTAACATCTCCAAGCTTGTGGATGAAATCAACGCTTCCAACCGATATATCCAGCATTTGGTTAACACTAAAAATAAGTCAGATTCATTGAATATGGTGTTGACAAACAGGCTTACCCGTTCATTGAGTCGTGAAGAGATGAAAGATGTGGATGTGCAGGTGTTGAAAGGAGTGGTCTATATTTCGCTGTCCGACAATATGCTATACAAGTCGGGTAGCTACGAAATTTCCGAAAGAGCAGGCGAAACATTAAGCAAGATAGCCAAAATCATTCAAGATTATAAAGATTATGAAGTGTTGGTAGAAGGAAATACGGATACTGATCCTATCTCAAAGCCTAATATCCGAAACAACTGGGACTTGTCGGTTTTGAGGGCTTCGTCGGTTGTTCAGGCTCTGCAAAACGATTACGGAGTAGATCCTAAACGTCTGACTGCTGGAGGTCGTGGCGAATACAATCCTATTGCAGACAATAGTACCGCCTCAGGAAAAGCACGCAACCGCCGCACTCAGATTATCATCACACCTAAGTTGGATCAATTTATGGAGTTGATCGATAAAGCGCCGGAGACAGAACAGCATTCGGTAGATTTTTAGATGTTAAAAAATAAAGAGTTAAGGCCCTTGGCATAGATGTCAAGGGCTTTTTGTTTTAATTTGGCACGATTGTTCGTATCAAAAGGTATGCTGAAGTTTCGACAAATCTCTCGTATAGTAGGAGGGCTTTCATTTAGCTTTTTTGGTAGGCTGTCATTCCATTTATATGCCCAATGTACCTGCCACACCTATGCTCCGTGAAGCCGGAGAAGTATATGTGGGAGGGCATTTTAATGCGCAGGGCAATATTTCGGGAAATTTGGCCTTGGCACTGACGGATAATGTAGGGCTTGTCGCCAATGCATCCACCGTCAATACTGGAGCAAATAATAATGATTATTTCCGTCAGTGGCTCGCAGAAGGAGGCATAGGATATTTTACACGGATAGGAAAAGACCAAAGACAGGTTTTCGAAGTATATATGGGGTATGGTATAGGCAATACCAAAGATTTCAAGCAACGTGCTTCCGTGATGGGGTATGAACTGGTGGAGGCAAGAGAAATGGACTTCGACAAGATCTTTGTTCAGTTTAACTATTCTTCCACTCGAAAAAAGAAAATAAATATCTTCGGAGATAGGAAGGAATTAAACTATGGCACTGCAATTCGTCTAAGTAGAGTAGGGATGCAGAAGTTTGCTGTAGATGGTGTATCTGTGACAGGGGAGGAAAATTTTTTTATTAGAACCTCTGTTTTTTACGCGGATGCAGCTTGTGAACGGTCTGCAATTGCAGTACACCAACGGATTTAATATAGGGTTGAACAAAAATGAATATCTGAAAGCCGGAAATTCGGTGTTTACGTTAGGATTAGTTTATACATTTGGAAAAAAATAATATATGAAGCGATTATTACTATCAGTAGCGGTATTGCTGGTTTTGATGTTAAGTGGTTGTGCGTTGAACCAACGAGCACAGGTGGAAGCTTTAAGCAAGTTTAATTACGATGTCACTTCCGTGCAAAATATGCGTATTGCGGGACGAGAGATAAGCTCTTTCGAAGCCGATGGGGGAATATCTTTGAGCAGCTTGCCTGGCTTGGCGGTAGCTTTGCTTACCAAAGATCTTCCATTGGAAGCTACAGTAAACTTGCAGATGACGAACCCGACGACTACTACAACAAAAATCAACGAGTTTAAATATTTGATTGAAATCGGTGGTAAACCGCTTTTCGAGGGGGCAGTCAATGAAAATATCAATCTGGCGCAAGGACAAAGTATGATAGTTCCGTTGACCTTTAGAGCTAATCTTTTCGGAGTAGCGCAAGAGCAAGGCGTCGAAAAACTGTTAAGCGACCTCTTCACCCGCAAAAGTAATGCACTGCTGGCTCTGAAAATTAAACCTTCGGTAAGAATAGGAAACAAAAACTTTTTCTATCCGGGATATATCACGGTAGACAAAGATTTCGGAAAATCTCTTTCCAAATCGGTAAGTAAAGGTTTAGAAAAACTTCAATAAGGTAAGGACAACGAAAGTTGTCCTTTTTTTATAATCCGAAAATCATTTTTGCTGTATTCTTTTCTAATAAAATTTTGATTATCCTGCATTGTGCTCTTACTTTGTGATGTCCATTCTCTTCCAAGTCTATGGATGTCTAAAATTGAAGATTTAAACAAAACCGATAATGTCAAATTTTATACTCATCTTCCTCTGCCTGACCTTGGGTTATGTTTTTCGTTCGCTGAAACTGATTAAGAAGGGAGGACATTTAGCTATAAACACTTGGGTAATTTATGTAGCTTGCCTGCCGTGGCACTTAAGTATATTCCTGCCATAGAATGGAGTTTGGATTATCTATATACGGCAATACTTCCCTTTTTGTCTTTTGCTATTTCTTTTGCTGTGTGTTCATTGTTGAACCGCTGGCAGCATTTTTCCAAAAGGACTTTATATACGATGATAATCGCAGGAGGGTTATGCAATACCTCTTTCATAGGTTTTCCGCTGGTGAGCAGTTACTATGGAGAAGAGTACCTGAAGGTAGCGATTGTGAGCGATCAGGTTACTTTTTTTTCTGCTTTCTTTTATTTGGGGTGTTATTGGCTTCTAGTACCAAAAACATCTTCTCGACATCAAAAGAAAAATATACTTATATCGTTAAGAGAATTATCACCTTTCCTCCTTTAATAGCTTGTATTGTAGCGCTAATTTTTCATGCATATTTAAACCATCCTGTTTTGCACGACCTCTTTTCCAGTTTGGCGGCAACGGTAAGCCCTATGGCTTTATTTTCCATTGGTATACAGCTGAACTTCAAAAGAATATCGCATGAACTTAATGCGCTATATACGGGGTTGTTTGTGAAGCTGTTGGTTGCTCCGACAGCATGTTTGCTATTGGTTTATCTCTTAGGGCTTCATGGCAATTTCTTTCGCGTGTCGGTATTTGAGATGACCATGCCTTGTCTGGTTGCTTCCAGTATCGTGATAGAAAAATTTGGCCTTAATGTTAAATTCGCTAACACCTTGATAGGAGTAAGCATCGTAGTGGGAATTTTGCTTTCATTTGCTTGGTATAGGTTAATAAATACACTTTTGTAATTTAGTTGTTACCTTATAGCATTTTTATTTTTATAATTGGATTAATAGCTTATCTTAGAGTTAATTTTGTTTAGCTATCAACCAATTATAGAGATAAATGAAGGCATACCCGATTCTTTTTTATTTTTTTGCAGCATCCCTCAGTTTTACATTATGTCAGTGCTCAGCATATTTCCAAAAAAGATCAAATCCAAGGCCTCTGATATTTCTTTCGAAAAATATGTTCAGTATATAGAAGGTACGCCTTTAAGTTTCAGTATGGAAGCGATACCGGGTGGTTCCTTTCTTATGGGGGATAATCATTCGCAAAAGGGGGATGAAGCTCCTGCACGATGAGGTAGAGTTAGATCCTTTTTGGATGAGTACCTATGAAATCACGTGGGATTTGTTTCAGGCCTTTCTCTATAAAGATTACGAAAAATCCAAACAGGAAGAAGGGCAGGTTCCGGTAGAAGTGGATGCGGTGACCAGACCTACTAAGCCTTATCTAGATATGACTTTCGGCTTCGGCAAAGAGGGATATCCTGCTTTGGCGATGACCCATTATAATGCTATTCAGTTTTGCAAATGGCTGTATGTGCGCACGGGGGTGTTTTACAGGCTGCCAACAGAAGCGGAATGGGAATATGCTTGTCGTGCCGGTTCCACGACGGCCTACCATTTTGGAGACGACGCCAAACAGCTGGACGAATATGCTTGGTATGCGGCCAACAGTGGACAAAAGACGCATCCTGTTGGACAGAAAAAGCCCAATGCTTTCGGACTTTATGATATGATTGGCAATGTAGCGGAATGGACTTATGATCAATATCACGCCGATTTTTACAAGCAGTTTGCAGGCAAGAAAGCTAAGAATCCTGTGGCAGAGCCTACGGAGCTTTATCCTCATGTGGTAAGAGGAGGCTCGTTTCGTAGTGATGCAAAAGAGCTGCGTTCGGCTGCCCGATCTTTTTCAGATCCGGAGTGGAAACAGCTGGATCCGCAGGTTCCCAAGTCAAACTGGTGGTTCCCAGAAGCTTCTTTTGTCGGCTTGAGAATCGTACGGCCTTTGGTTCCGCCGTCGCCAGAGGAGATTAAGGCTTATTACGACAAAGAACCTATTGAAGATTTCTAACATCAACGCAATAATAACCTATAAACCTAAAATTATATTTTTCTATGGAATCATGTAATAGAAGAGAATTTATTAAGGCTTCTTCGGTGCTGACGGGAACGGCAGCATTGTCGACCTCCAATATTTCTTCTGTTTTTGCGGGAGGAAGTGATGTCATCAGGATCGCTTTGGTGGGGTGTGGTGGCAGAGGGACGGGAGCTGCTTCTGATGCATTGCAGTCCGGCCAGAACGTGAAGCTTGTCGCTTTGGCTGACGTGTTTCAAGATAATCTGGATAAAGCCTATATCAACCTGTCTAAAAAATTTGGCGAACAAGGTAGATGTTCCTGAATCCCGTAGATATGTAGGTTTTGATGCTTATAAACACGCTATTAAGGATGCCGATGTGGTATTGCTTGTCACGCCTCCGGGCTTCCGCCCAATACATTTTGAAGAGGCAGTAAAACAAGGCAAGCACGTCTTCATGGAAAAATCCGTAGCTGTAGATGTTCCGGGGGTTCGCCGTGTGTTGGATGCCGGAAAGATTGCTGAGCAGAAAAAGCTGAACGTCGTGGTGGGCTTACAACGTCGCTATCAATATAACTACCGTGAGGGAATAAAAAGGGTGCACGAAGGAGCCATAGGCGATATCGTGGCAGGACAGGTGTTTTGGAACAGTGGAGGGGTGTGGGTACGGCCACGTAAACCGGGACAGACCGAGATGGAATATCAGATGCGCAACTGGTATTACTTCAACTGGCTTTGCGGTGATCATATCGTAGAGCAGCATGTCCATAATATTGATGTGGCAAACTGGATAAAAGGTAAATATCCGGTGTCGATACAGGGAGTAGGGTCCCGAGCTCACCGTGTGGGTAAAGACTATGGAGAGATTTACGACAATTTTTCCGTGGAACTTACATACGATGATGGCTCAGTAATCAACAGTCAGTGCTGTCATTTTGAAGGTTCCTTCAATAGAGTCGATGAGACTTTCCAAGGTACGAAAGGACGTATCTATCTTTCGGCGGGAGGACAGGCTATCTTGTGGGACCATAAAGGTCGTGAAATCTATAGACACGATCCACAGGGTAATCCTAACCCTTATCGCCAGGAGCATGTGGAATTATTTGAGGCAATAGCCAAAGGAGAATATAAGTTTAACAATACGGAATACGGGGCTTACAGTTCGCTGACAGGAATTATAGGGCGGGCGGCTTGCTACACCGGTAAGGTTATCAAGTGGGAAGAAGCATTGAAGTCGAATGTGGATCTGCTGCCGGAAAAATTCGATTGGAATGCTAATCCTAAAGTCATGCCTGATGAAAATGGCATGTATGCCGCTCCGATTCCAGGTGTTAACACGGATAAACATATATAATGTGTTGAAAAGCGTAATACTACTGGTCATAGCTGTATGTGCAAGTGGAATCCGGGCGAACCCTAACCAGCCGGTGGAAGAGTTTAATCTTCAGGGCTTTGCCCAAGGAACCACTTATTCTATTCGATATTATGCTGCCGACAGTCTGGTGCGGAGATATCAGGTGGATAGCCTTCTGCGCGTCATTGACCAGTCTATGTCTATCTATAATGCGGAATCATAAATTACGCTTTTCAATAAAGAGGAAACCAAGGAAATGTCTTTGGATATCCATATGCAGAAGGTGATACGTGCTTCTTTGAAATATAATAAGCTCACTAAGGGATTTTTTGATATCACGGTACTACCACTTGTGAACTTATGGGGATTTGGTCCTCAAAAAAAGATGGAGGAACCTACCTCTACACAGATTGACAGTGTAAGAAAATTTGTCGGCATAGATAAAATATTACTTAAAGGTAACCGTTTAATAAAAAGGGCTTCTAAGGTATCCTTGGTATTGGATGGAATTGCTCAAGGTTATACGGTAGATATTCTAGCCGATTTTTTTAAAAACAAACAGATAAATCGATTTATTATCGAATTGGGAGGGGAAATTTATGCTTATGGTGTCAAACCTGATGGCGAAAGTTTTAAAGTACGCATACAACGACCGTATCGTGATTCGGAGGAAGGTTATATCATGACGTTACAGGACAGAGCTATTACCACGTCCGGAAATTATGAAAAGTATAGAATTACTGATGGACAACATATTTCGCATCATATAAACCCTGCCACTGGGCGTACTGTGCAGAATACGACGATAAGTGCGACCGTGATAGCGAAGACAGCTATGCAGGCCGATGCCTTAGATAATTACCTAATGTTTCTGCCGCCAGAGGAAGCGATAGCCTTTGTCGAGAAACAAAAAGAGGTGGAAGCGTATATTATCTATGAAGAAAATAATGAGTTAAAAGAATTGCAAAGCTCAGGATTTAATAATTATATTTATAACATCAATCATAAACCTAATTGATAATTATGAAAAGAACTGACTTTATAAAAAACTCGGGTTTGATATTTTCAAGTCTTCTTTTATCAAGCCGGAGAGCCAGTGCTGAAAACTGGGAAGTTCTTGACAATAAAACTTTTAAATTGGATTATGCTCCGCATCAGGGAATGTTTTCCGCCTCGGCAGGGAAAAATTTTCTGGATCAGATAAAATATATGTACGACCTGGGATTTCGCAGTATCGAAGACAACGGTATGCCGGGGCGTAGTGTTGAAGAGCAAATCAAAATAGGAGAGCTGTTGGCTAAATTGGGAATGCGTATGGGGGTTTTTGTCGTTCCCAAAGGAGGCAATGGACAAAATACTTTAGCAGCCAACAAAAAGGAGCATATAGAAATTTTTCTGAACGGATGTCGCCAGTCTGTAGAGGTAGCCAAGCGTGTCAATGCGAAATGGGTTACGGTAGTGCCGGGAGATTATGCGCGTCATCTTCCTTTAGGGGTACAGACCGCCAATGTGGTGGAAGCCTTGAAGCGTGGTGCTGAGATTTTTGAGCCGCACGGCATTACGATGGTATTAGAACCGTTAAGTGACACTCCTGACCTCTTTTTGCGATATACGGATCAGGCTTATGAGATTTGTAAGGCTGTGGACAGCCCTTCCTGCAAGATTCTTTACGATGTATACCATCAGCAGAAGAACGAAGGTAATATCATAAACAATTTGGAATTGTGTTGGTCCGAGATCGCTTATATCCAAGTAGGGGATAATCCAGGCAGAAAGGAACCTTTTACTGGTGAGATTAATTATAAAAATGTATTCAAGTGGCTATATAATAAAGGGTATAAAGGTATCGTGGGAATGGAACATGGCATGTCTCAATCCGGAGTAGAGGGAGAAAAATTGTTGGTAGCTGCTTACAGGAAAGCTGATAATTTTTAAATTAGAAGTATAGATAATCAATTATAAACATATGAACTTAATTACGAAGGCAAAATTATCTTTCATGATGTTCCTCGAATTTTTCATTTGGGGAGCTTGGTTCGTTACGTTGGGAACCTTCTTGAGCAAAACGCTCAACGCTACAGGGCTGGAAACTGCCAACGTATTTTCTACACAATCTTGGGGAGCTATCATAGCGCCATTTATTATCGGATTGATTGCAGACCGCTATTTTAATGCGGAGAGGATTTTGGGAATACTTCACTTGATAGGAGCTTTTCTGATGTATAAGCTTTATTCCAGTGATACCATAGCGGTATTTTTTCCTTTTGTGTTGGGTTATATGATTCTTTTCATGCCCACCTTGTCGTTGGTCAACTCGGTGTCTTTCCGTCAGATGACCAATCCAGAAAAGGAATTTTCCATCATACGTCTTTTCGGCACCATAGGATGGATTGTAGCGGGAATGTCTATAAGTTATATTTTCAAGTGGGATACGGAAGAAGCTATAGGGCAGGGTATGCTTAGAAATACCTTTTTGTTGGCTTCGGTAGCGTCATTGGTGTTAGGCTTGTTTAGCTTCCTGCTGCCAAAAACACCTCCGGTGAAGGTGGAAGGAGCAGAGAAGAAAACTATATCACAGATTTTAGGGTTGGATGCCATCGCACTATTGAAAGACAGAAACTTTTAGTGTTCGTGGTCTCTTCAGTACTTATATGCATCCCTCTGGCATTCTATTACCAATATGCTAATCAATTCTTGACGGAGGTGGGGATGTCTAACCTACGGGTAAGATGACGATAGGACAGATTTCTGAAGTGTTGTGTCTTATTTATTTGTGCTTCCTTGTGTTTTTTACCCGTTTTGGTTTCAAGAATACCATTTGTTGTAGGTATGTTGTGCTGGCCTTGCGCTATCTG
>NZ_JXAC01000279.1 GCF_000814685.1 Sphingobacterium sp. T2 | reverse complement strand
CCGGCTGGACATTGGCTTATCTGATGCACATCAATTCGATAGAGCCTATGATGATGTAAAAGGTAATTTCGAAACACTCCCTTATGGTGAGCCTGTAAACGTTATTGTACAGACCTTACCTAATAACAAGTTTTTCCTGCTTAGCAATAAAGAAAACGAAACTTTCCGACTGGTAAATGAACTTCTAAGCAAGAAAGAAAAGGTGTACCGCACCGTCGAGGGTAATTTTATAATAGCCAACAATTCCGTTTCCAAACAAATACTATCTGCATCAGGTGTTGTCGTAGCGGGAGTAGACAAGCTTCCTAAAGAAACGAAAGTACTAAAACCGCTACGCATAGCACTTTGGGACACCTACGGAGGCAGCATGCCTTCAGGTTGGATACGCTTCCTCTTTGAGAAGTATGGATTCAATTTCGAATTGGTTTTCGCTCCAGACTTGGACAAAGGAAATCTCAATGCGAAATATGATGTCATCGTATTGCCTAGCAATGCTATAATCCGTCCAGAAAGTAACTTACCAAACAACAAGCCGAACAATATTCCAGAGCCTTACGCTTCACAGTGGGGAAGTATGACTATAGAAAAGACCCTTCCACAACTGGAACAGTTCATCAAAAACGGTGGACATATTATTGCGGTGGGCAACAGCGCCAAAATTGCCGAGGATCTGAAAATAGGCGTGACAAACCACCTTGTAGATGCCCAAGGCAAACCGTTGAAACGTGAAATATTCTATACTCCAGGTTCTGTACTTACGGCAGCTATAGACATCAATACAGTATCTGGCAAAGGTTACCCTCAACAAATAGACCTATACTTCAGTAACAATAACGTCTATAAAATCAACGACCCACATATCAAACCTATACTTTGGTTCTCTTCGGAAAAAGTATTGAAGAGTGGCTGGTCATGGGGTGAAAAATACCTCAAAGATGGCGTCATAGGTTTTGAGAAACAGATCGAAAAAGGAAAGTTGACGATTTTCACGCCGGACATCACCTTCCGGGCTCAGACACATGGCACATTTAAGCTGCTTTTCAACAATCTATATTAACACAAAAAAGAGCAAGTCTTTGAAGTGCACCCTAAAAGTTGGACAAAGTTAAAAATTAATTGTCTATGTGATGAGCTCGATATTTTATCGGGCTCATTCCTTTTAGATTGAGTTTTATTCGATCGTTGTTATAGTATTCAATGTAGTTCTTTATATCCCGTTTAAGTTCATCGATTTCATGGTACTTTTTGAGATAGAATAGTTCAGATTTTATAATACCGAAGAAGTTCTCAATAATGGCATTA
>NZ_JXAC01000278.1 GCF_000814685.1 Sphingobacterium sp. T2 | reverse complement strand
CTAAGATTTTTTGATRKTTTTTTGAAATAAGATTTTAAGGAAAATAGTTGTTAATTTTGTCGCATGGCAAAGATGTTCAATAATATCGAGGATTTGATCGACGAGATGGTATACTGCTTTAACGAGCGGGTGATGTTCAACCTATTGGAGGAGCGCGATATTATTTCGGTTTTGCCTATAGAAGATGCGGATAAGGCTGCCGACTTTTTGGAGAAAACCAACAAGGTCTTGGCAGACTTCTTCGAAATCTATGACGAAGACTGTTATCCGCCTAGTAGTCTTTCCGACAAGGATGAAAACCCTATTTTCTTCTGGAAAGATTATTTGAATTGCTTTTTCGATTTCGAGCTAGTGGATGACGACACTGTCAATGCTAAGTATGCTGGTACTCCTTTCGGCCTGTATCAGATTACGGGTATAGCCTTTCGTGACGAGGTCAACAAGCGCTTAAAACGTCGTCGTCTGAATGGTATCCGTCTGGAATACAAGGTGAAAGAGTCGCCGGAAGATAGGATGCTGCACTGGAAGAGAACCTATGACAAAGAATTGTAACATTTTATCTTTCATACAACTTTATCTCTTTTCTTGCGTTATGGTTTTATAACCAATTATAGAAAGGAGATTTATTATGAATCTTGCAGATAAAAGGCTTCCACTCCATTCTTCGCGAACTTCCGGCAGAGTTTCATGGATGGATTATTTACGTATCACCTTGGGAATCATTATTCTTGCCAAGGGGATAAGCTTTGTCAACGACAGGGAGGCTGTTCGTAGTTTGATAGAGCAGACCCATTTTCAGCTTTCTATATGGGGAGCGGTGCATTATGTGGTGTTTACCCATCTGGTAGGTGGCATATTTATCATTTTGGGTTTTCAGACACGTCTAGCCTGCATACTTTTGCTGCCCGTGCTTGTGGGCGCCGTATTTTTTGTGAATATCACCTACGGCTTTGGATTCCTGAATTCCGAACTGTGGCTTTCTGTGATAGTACTGCTGCTATTGATAGTTTTTATGATCCGCGGATCGGGAAACTACTCTTTGGATAGGATGATGAATAAACCCGGATATCAACGGGAAATATAATCTGAAAGGGCAACAGTATAGTTGCCCTATTTTTTTGTAAGTTGAGGAATGTAGTAACGATAAATCATGTTTCATCATAAAACTTAATAGTCTCTGCGGAAGAAAGATATCTTCAGTCGTCATAATGTTTTGAGCTAAATATTAATAGGATTTTCTGTCTTAACAGAAAGTTTATAGCGATATTTGTGCAATCTTAATGCAAATAAAACTATTTATGATTAGTAAAGCTGGTAGATATCTTTTGCTGTTGCTTGTCTTTTCTGTAGTCTTTTGGGGCAACACTGTAGGACAGGACAGCCTGAATAACCGGGTTCATGTGGATACTGCCCGTCATCTTCCCGACTCTTTGCGGAGAGAGCTACGTGGTCTTTCCGTTAATTTCTTAAATAACATACATGTAGGAGACATAAACAAAGTTATTGAAGGAATTCAGAAGAAAGTTGAAGAGCATAGCAGCATCTTACGTGATAAGACCAAAGACGGTTCGGCTGTCGTTTTGGAAGAGGCCGAACATAACAATGCACAGCTCAACTCCATGAAGCAGTCGTTAAGTAACTATCTGCTTAGTGTGGGTGAGTCTAAACGTGCTATAGAAGAGTTTATCGCCAAATACGATATTCAGGAAGCAAGATATCCGCGACTTAGTAGCCATCTTGGTGAGTCATTGCGGCAGCTAACCTTGAAGAACGATTCCCTCTTGCTTGGAGGCGAATGCTATGGTAGCAACCCTGCTGAACCATAACAAGCAGCTTCTGGCCCAAGCCGGAAGCATAGGACAGGGGGATACAACAGCAGCATCTGCGGGAGCGACAGCATCACTTTGGGCCTCCAAGAAGCAGAATATTTCCAAAGAGACACTTATAAACAACATCAAAAACAATTACAACAGCAATACCATTAGCCGTTACTTTAACGATATACCTTAGAGTTCACGGATACTGTTGTTGATATTGGCTTTGGCATATGGCTATTGGTGTTTTCGTATCCATTACGAAATCAACAATAAAAGAATATTGCGACAGGACTTCGCAGGCTGACGTTGACGGTGACACTGAAGACCATTATTTTCTATTTTACTTTGTTGCCCTTAGTCAGTCTTTTCACACCTACTTTCGTCATCCAAGGGGCACAGATACTTATTGTATTTCTATATCTTACTTTGGCATACGACAAACTTACCAGTAACCTGAAGAAGGTATTAAGGGCTATTGTGCTCTTCTATATTTTGGATGTATTTGTTAATATGATTGTGAGCGACGATCTGTTGCTCCGTATAATATGTATTCTGTTCAATGTGTTGGCGTTGGGGATGGTGAGCTATAGCAAGAAGAAAATTAAAGACAAAACCTCTGCCGGATATATCAATAATCTTATCTATGTCATCTTTGCCATTCTCAATGTTACAGCTATAATCCTCAATATTATCGGCAAGGTAGATATGTCGAGAAGTTTCAGCATAGCTTGTGCGGTAGGGTTAGTGCAGTCTTTCACGCTGCGCTATTTTGTGGAGATGATAAGGGAAGATCTTAACAAGCAATTTGAGCATGATAAGCTGTATCGTGGATTTTTCCTTCGTTTCAATAGAGAGCGTGTGTTGAAGCTGGTGTTGGAACTTACACGTCTCATATGCCTCATTCTGGCTGTCCTAGTATTGGCCAACAACTTGCAGTTTATAGATACGCTGGTACACTTCAGCGAAACTGTATTGGAGAAGAAGCGCAAAATAGGGGACATCAGCTTTACATTTTCTAATCTTATAGTGGCGGTGATTTTACTGCTGGTGACCAACTGGTTACAGAAAAATATAAGTCTTATCGTCTTCGGTGGAGAGGATGGT
The DNA here is from genome assembly GCF_000814685.1 of Sphingobacterium sp. T2. Taxonomy (GTDB): domain Bacteria; phylum Bacteroidota; class Bacteroidia; order Sphingobacteriales; family Sphingobacteriaceae; genus Sphingobacterium; species Sphingobacterium thermophilum. The sequence continues at coordinate 1,903 of NZ_JXAC01000278.1, read as the reverse complement.
CAGCTTACGCAGAAGTATAACCAGAAGATGACGCTGTTTCCTCTGGTACGTCTGGCCATCATCCTTTGTGGATTTTTCTTTGCCATTTCCGCATTGGGGATGAGTATGGATAAGCTTACGGTTGTGATAGGGGCTCTGAGTGTAGGTATTGGTTTGGGATTGCAGAATATCATCAACAACTTTGTGTCGGGAATCATTCTCGTATTTGACAAACCTTTTCGAGTGGGCGATCAGATTGAACTCGCCGACAAGAAAGGTAGGGTGAAGGAGATAGGCATCCGCGCCAGTGTCCTCCAGACATCGGATGGTGCCGATGTTATCATTCCTAACGGAGACCTCCTTTCTGGAAGGGTGGTAAACTGGACATTATCCCACGAATATAGCAAGACCAGCTTCATCGTGATGGTGGACAAGCGTGCAGAACTGGATGAGGTGAAACAGTGGATAACGGCAGCAGCAGAAAGTAGCAGCTACTTCGTGAAAAATCTCGACGTCTCCGTTAGTGTACAGGATATAAGTGCAGATATGGTGTATCTAAGCATAACGGCATGGGTGAACTATGCCGCCAATGCAGGCTCTTTCAAAAGTGAGGTTTTCTTAAATCTTTATAAAAAATTCGAGGAAGAAAAACTCAAATTTTACAGTGTGGCGCCGGTAGCCCGTCTGTAAGCATAAGAAAACAGTAAAGGCAATGCTTTTTCGCATTGCCTTTACTGTTTAGAGTATTCTTTTGTTTAGAAATTCAGCTGTGCCGCCTGCGCAATTTTTTTAGGGATATCGGTGTTGTCCATTTTGTTATTGAACAATTCGGCGCCTTCTCCTATGGCATATACAGGTACATATCCTGCCGAATGGTTTGTCGATCCCCAGCTTAAAGAAGCTATTTTGTTTAATATTTTAATACTTAATGCGGCGAGCTTGTCGTCGTTGGCATAAAGCGTTTTTGTAGTTTCGTTGACATGGTTTACGAAGCTCTTTTCATAGGCTTTGAAGAGAGACTCTTCGTCGCCTTTGGACACCTTAAGATGGGTGAACAAGCCGGTATTGTCGGCGATAAGCTGTTTTATTTCATCCCAGGAGGCGTTAGGCTTGTCGTTGCGCAGGTTGCCTATCAGGGAAGACAATGTGCCTTGCGACACCTTCTGATGCGCTAAGGCTGCTGTGTTAAGCTTAGAAGAACCGTTGCCTATGACTAAGCCGCCTGTTTCATGGTCCGCTGTCACAACGATAAGTGTTTCTTTAGGATTCTGCTTGTAGAAGTCGTATGCCAGCTGTATGGTCTTCTGGAAGTCTATCACTTCATGGAGTGTGGTTCCTCCGTCGTTAGAGTGTGACGACCAGTCGATTTTTCCACCTTCCACCATCAAGAAGAAACCTTTGTCGTTGTTTTGGCTTAGGTGTTTTATTGCGCCTTTGGTGATGTCCTCCAAAGTCATGTCCTCAGTATCTTGGTCTATGGCGAATTTCAGCGAGGCCGTATTCTTAGGGTCGTCATTGATCCATACCACTTTTTGGTTGTTGTAGTCTTTGTTGAGGAAAGCCTTTTTACCTTTAACGATTTTATACCCCGATTTTTCTAGGATTACATGAACGTCGGTAGCTTCTTCCTTTTTTAGGGTAGTGGTAGGTTTAAGAAATCCGGAGCCGGCAAAGAAGTCAAAGCCCGATTTAGGGATTTGTAAAGCTATTTCATAATAATGTCCTCTGTCCGGTTGGTTGGCATAGAAGGAAGCCGGAGTGGCGTGGTCTACACTCACGCTAGTGGCTATGCCTACTTTCCATCCTTTTTCTTTGGCTGCATATGCTATGCTCTTGTAAGATACTGTCGCTGTACTGTCATACCGATGTACTCCATTTTTGGTTCCTTTTACCTACGGCCAAAGCGGTTACCTCCTGCACTGGA
>NZ_JXAC01000277.1 GCF_000814685.1 Sphingobacterium sp. T2 | reverse complement strand
ACATTAGGGTTAGAACGACCTGCTCTTTGACGTTCAGCTCTACCGACGGTCTGCTTTTTTCTTCCATATCTGCTTATTAGCGTCAATCTCTTTGGCGTGGATGCGGTACACATCTTTAATGTGGCATAGCCAGTTGTCGATGATGCCAAACTGTCGGCGGCTGAGGGCTGCTGCCACCCCTCCACAACCGTAATGTCCAGCGACGATAATGTGTTTTACCTTCAGCACGTTTACGGCATAGTCTAGTACCGACAACATATTCATATCAGAGTGTACACACATGTTGGCAATATTCCGATGAACGAATACTTCACCCGGTTTATTTCCTGTCAGCTCGTTGGCCGGTACACGGCTGTCCGCACATCCTATCCATAAAATCTGTGGGTTCTGCCCTTTGGCCAATTGTTGGAAACGTCCAGAAGTGTCGTTCTTTACGAACTCCATCCATTCTCTGTTTCCATCCAAAATTTTTTTAAATCCTAATTCTAAATCTTTATTAATCATGTGTGACTGATTTTGAGCCTCTCAAATGCGAGGCAAGTTTACTGCTTTTTGTATTTAATTTATTGTTGTTATTTTTTACTTAAATTACTTTCTGAAGGCGTTCTGTTGCGGCTTGTGCGCACTACTTTCCTTTTACTTGTCACCTCCTGAAGCT
>NZ_JXAC01000276.1 GCF_000814685.1 Sphingobacterium sp. T2 | reverse complement strand
TGACTACAGGAACACATTTTCAGCACATTACCCTGCTTCGAAAGACTGGATAAGTTTACTCGAACTACCGCATGTAATACGCATCGATGAAGCGCCTTGAGCTGGTCGCAGGTTGGCAAACTCCACATCTTCTTCCGAAAAATCCAGTTCCAGCTCTATGAGCGACGCAAAGTGTACCAAATCTTCACGCAGCTTCTTCAGTTGGTTGGAGAATCCTCCCCGCATCTGCTGCATGGCAACCTGGTGGGAGGCGGCCGAGTTGGAAGCAATAAGGTCTGCCACAGCTTCTGCCTGCGAGAGATCCATACTACCGTTCAGAAAAGCTCTCAGCGTAAACTCTCCCGGACGTGCAGACCGCGCCCCCTGCCGAATCAGCAGACTAAGGATACGCTCGATAATATATTTCGAATTGTGGGTAGAAATCTCTACCGAATTTTCCTTCGTGTAGGAATGGGGCGCAACAAACAAGGACACTAACACCTCGTCGATTATTTCCTCCCCGTCCCGGATGGTGCCAAAATGTATAGTGTGAGACTTCTGGCGGGTCAGATCCTTACCCTTAAATACGGAATTCACCAAAGTGATGGCGTCTGGACCCGACACACGGATTACCGCTATTGCTCCCTGAGCTCCCGGAGAGGTGGCCAATGCCACGATAGTGTCTTGTGTGTTGAAAGTACTGTTCGACATAAGTGCAAAGGTAATCAAGAACTCGCTATAAAACGAATTTATAACGGCGTGAAACCTCAAAATGACGCAATTCGGCCGTATATGATAAAATCCTTATTTTTGTAAATAAACTATATCTGCGATGAATCGAATTCTTTATAAACTGCTTATACTCTTAGCATTTCTTAACTGCCGACAGTTAATTGCCGATACGTATCCCGAAGTAGTATTTGACAACAGCATTGTCAATGGCACCTACGCAAAAAGTACGGTAAACTATTCCGGAAAAAGCTGGGTGGAAAACATCAACAAGCACTTGCTTGTATCGGACACTATCTTCTTTACTCCGGGCAATGCCCTATCTTTAAAATACCTTTCTTCCGAAAAAGGGTATTGGGAAACAACCATAAACTACAACCGCTTAAAATATAGCTATGTACCCGAACAGGATGAGGTGCTTAGCCTCTGGCTCTATGTAAACAGCAACAGCACTAAGATAAGTGACTTACCCAACATTTTTATCCTTCAGGCTCGTCAAAGGAGTAGTGACACTTTAAATATAGAGCCATACATCACTAATTTTCAATCTAATAAATGGATACAGATAAAGATTCCCGTAAAAAATTTTAAGATTAAGAATAAGAATATCCAAATTACGGGGATAGGCCTGTCACAACCTAAAAAGAGCAAAGGCTACCATCATATTTATCTCGATCAGATAGAATTTTTGCCGAAACGGTATTCGGAAATTCCTCTACGCTCACCAGCAATGTTGAGTGATGCCAAAAGTTACGATAAGACAGTACACCTCAAATGGCAGTTGCCTTTAACGCCAAGCATACGTTTTATCAAGATTTATCGCTCTACAGACGGCA
>NZ_JXAC01000275.1 GCF_000814685.1 Sphingobacterium sp. T2 | reverse complement strand
AAGCTTCATTCGAATTAGAGGAGTATAAACTTAAATCGATCATTGGGTTATTAGAACTGGGATGGTTTATTATTGGATGAATGTCGAAGTAGAATATTTCTTAATGAGGCATTATCGACAGGGGATGCAAACACTTTGTTGGGGTCAGTCTGTAGCAGGATTAAATCCAGATGATATAGAAGAGTTTACAATACTAAAGGATGCGGCGGCTACCGCTATGTATGGTGCAGCAGCTATGAATGGTGTGGTAATAGTTAAAACAAAAAGAGGTCGAAATACAGAAGGTGTTATTAATTTAAATTATTCTGGAAATTATTCAACGTATATAAAACCAACTTATAGTGAATTTGATATATTGAATTCGGCCGAACAAATGGCCCTTTTAATCGATTTAGAGAATAAAGGATATTTAAATCATTCTTCAGTATCAAGAGCAGCCACTGGAGGAGTTTTTCATAAGATGTATAATCTTATGTATGAATATGATGAGAGAACAGATAGTTTTGCTCTTCGAAACGACAGGTTTTCAAGAATAGAGTTCTTAAATCGTTATGCAAAAGCTAATACTGATTGGTTTGATATACTCTTTCGTTCTTCATTGATGCATGATCATTCTTTGAGTGTAACGACAGGTACAGATAAAAGTCAGACTTACGTTTCAACAAGCTATATGCAAGATAAAGGATTTACTTTAGGTAATTCCACAAAAAGATTTACGGCCAATCTTAATAATACTTTTAGAATATCCGAAAAATTAAGAGGTGAAGTTTTAATTCAAGGTAATATTAGAGATCAAAAAGCTCCGGGCACTTTAAATAGAGCTTCCGATCCAGTATATGGAAATTATTCCAGAGATTTTGATATTAATCCATATTCATATGCTTTAAATACTAGTAGAATTATAAYTCCTTATGATGAAGATGGTAACTATGAATATTTCATACGAGAATATGCACCCTTCAATATTCTTAATGAAATAGCCAATAATTATAT
>NZ_JXAC01000274.1 GCF_000814685.1 Sphingobacterium sp. T2 | reverse complement strand
TCCACAACGGAAGTGGTGGTCCATAAGGTTGTGACCGAGCTCACACCTAGCTACTCGCCAATCCACCTCCACGATCATCGGTAGCCGGAATTCATCAAAATTCCAAGTAGAAATTCAGTGCGAGCACAGTAGGAAATCACTTTTGCGAATAATACTGTCATAACGTTTGGTTTGTTTCGGCATCCAACACTTCCACACCTTTAGCCTTCTGGGTGTCCGTTATCGTAAATGATTCTTGTAACGATGGAATAAGGTCTCAATGTCAGGTTTCCGGTTTTCACTGCTGCCGGCAAAGTTGAAGACTGGGTACTGAAATATGCCCCAAAATTACATCCCAACCAGCATTTGTTTTGGTATTGACAGTTTACACGTCCGTTGTGAGGTACCGTGATATTAGCAGTTCTACCTATGATGAAATATCTTTTTCCATCATAGAGTTTGCGGATACGTGCAGCCAAGTCACGCTCGATGACGTTCATCGGCATTGGAGGAAGGTAATCACCGTCCGGCAAGGTTGGTACTCCGTCGCGGTTTCCCGAAATTCCGGCGAACTTCTCCACATAGCTATACCATGGCGCAATATCTTTATAGCGTATAGGCCAATCCACACCGTGGCCATCACGTAAGTTAGCCTCAAAATCCAAATCACCGAGGCGGTATGACTGTCTTCCCCACATGAGGGAACGTCCTCCTACATGATAGCCTCTATACCAGTCGAAACGTTTGATTTCCACATAGGGACTTTCCTTTTCATTCACCCAGAAGTCCAAGTTTTTCTCATTCAGCGGATAGTCTCTCCTCAACACAGGATAGTCTTGAATCATCTGCTGTGTTCGGCCTCCGGCATGAGGGAATTCCCATGGGTCTTTTGTTGTCGCATGATAGTCCTTGATATGTTCTACATTACGACCTCTTTCCAACATTATGGTTTTCAACCCTTTTTCGGTTAATTCTTTTGCTGCCCATCCCCCACTAATACCTGAACCTACTACTATAGCATCATAAACATTGTTCTCTACCATCTTTTTAACCTTAAGATTTATAATTAGTAATACATTTATTTTACGTTAGCCGATATTTTCTTCGTTTTTGAAGAAAATAATAAATATGATCATCACAATGAAAGCTATGGCTGCTGGTACTATCCACAGCTGATTCCAGAATGCAGGAATGCTGGAAGACTTCACCTCAGCATACATATCGCTCACATAACCTGCAACCCAGAAGCCTATAAGTTGGCCTAAGCCGTAGGTTGCCAACGTGATAAGTCCTTGTGCCGCACTCTTATGCTGTAAACCTGCCTTAGAATCGGTGTAAATCTGTCCCGACACGAAGAAAAAGTCGTAACAGATGCCATGAAGAGCTATACCGATAATCAACATAAAAGCCAGTTCGCCAGGATTACCGAAAGCAAACAGCAGATAGCGCAAGGCCCAGCACAACATACCTACAACAATGGTATTCTTGAAACCAAAACGGGTAAAAAACACAGGAAGCAATAATAAGCACAACACTTCAGAAATCTGTCCTATCGTCATCTTACCCGTAGGGTTAGACATCCCCACCTCCGTCAAGAATTGATTAGCATATTGGTAATAGAATGCCAGAGGGATGCATATAAGTACTGAAGAGACCACGAACACTAAAAAGTTTCTGTCTTTCAATAGTGCGATGGCATCCAACCCTAAAATCTGTGATATAGTTTTCTTCTCTGCTCCTTCCACCTTCACCGGAGGTGTTTTTGGCAGCAGGAAGCTAAACAAGCCTAACACCAATGACGCTACCGAAGCCAACAAAAAGGTATTTCTAAGCATACCCTGCCCTATAGCTTCTTCCGTATCCCACTTGAAAATATAACTTATAGACATTGCTACAATCCATCCTATGGTGCCGAAAAGACGTATGATGGAAAATTCCTTTTCTGGATTGGTCATCTGACGGAAAGA
>NZ_JXAC01000273.1 GCF_000814685.1 Sphingobacterium sp. T2 | reverse complement strand
CGGATAGTTTGCGAAACAATACCGGATCTGTGTCGATATTTACCGTAATATATTTTGTAAGTAGCAGCGGCAATTTTTTCGGCTTTGGCTCGTGGACCGCTTATTTTACTCAATTCTTCTTCAAATGCTTCGGTATCCAGAATATTTATCGGCTCTACCAGTCTGATGATATCTTCGGTAATCACATGCTGATCTAATAATTTTTGCAACTGCTTTTCATACTGCGCAAAACTTATGGTATCGGCATAGGTGTTATTGGCAGCCACACGAATTTGGGCAAATTTCTTTAAAGCAGACTTGTATTCCTCCATGACAGCAGCAGGCGTCTGTTCGTGGAATTCGCGTGTGGACAAAGCAATCTTAAATATTCTGGAGAAAATACTGAATTTGGAATAAAATTCTTCTCTCAAGGCTTCATCTGCCAAGAGCGTGACATACTCATCGATATTGTGTTTATTTTTGATGCTTTTGAATAAATCCAGAACATCCGCATACGCTCTGGGTAGTTTTTCTACTTCGGCTTTGATATTTGTAAATTGCGCCTTTTAAATCTTCCGGATCAAAGCCATCTGTATTACCTGTCATAGGTTTCCATAGCTTCTTGTAACTCTTCCATAATGCCGGCATAGTCAATGATGTATCCATAATCTTTCCCAGGATACACACGGTTTACACGGGCAATGGCTTGCAACAATGTATGCTCTTTCAATTTTCTGCACAAATACATCACTATCGTTTGCGGCACATCGAAGCCAGTAAGCAATTTATCGATAACTATCAGCAATTCTATGCTTTCGCCCTTTTCATACTGCTGAATAATCATCTTATCTATATCATGGCCGTATTTTGTTTTGAGCATTTCATAATATTGCTGCACTTCGGGAGATTCTGAGCTATGCACATCTTCATTGTTCTCCCGCGTGTCCGGAGGAGACATGACAATTTCTGTCTTAACTTTTCCAATAAGGTCAAAGGCTTTTTTGTATTTAACAGCCGTCAATTTATCGGGGCAAACCACCATCCTCTGAATCCGGAATGCTGGCCTGTTTTGTCTAAGCCCCAATTCTCTTGGAAATGCTTGCTGATATCGAAGGCAATTTGATAA
>NZ_JXAC01000272.1 GCF_000814685.1 Sphingobacterium sp. T2 | reverse complement strand
ATAGCGGTGGCTTCTGCTCCTTTCATGATGACATAACTTTCTATATCTTCCGGATTCAGGTCAATAGCCCTGTTAGAGTAGTCGTTTTCCCGGTTTGTTCCATCATACACCAAATCGTGCTCATTGATGATAGAGTTGTCCACCGGTACCCCATCAATCACGATTAACGCGTTGTTGTCTCCGGAGATAGATACAAAGCCACGAAGGACAATCTGCGCAGAAGCTCCCGGCAAGCCATTAGAGCTGTTTACCGACAACCCCGGCACACGACCTTGAAGGCCGTTGAAGAAAGCCTCTCTTTGGGTTTCGGCAACCTCCTCACCCGACACGCGAGGCGTAGAATACCCCAGCGACTTTCTATCCCGCTCAATACCGAAAGCCGTAACAACGACCTCGTCAATAGAGGAAGCATCTTCTTTCAACACGACATTGATCACATTTTCAGAGCCCACTTTCCGCTCCACAGCCACCATCCCTACAGACCGAAAGACCAATGTCGCTCCTTCCGAAACCCGAATGGTATATGTTCCGGAAGCGGAAGACACCGTTTGATTGGATTTTCCTTTTTCTTGGATTGTTACTCCCCCTAACCCCGTGCCTCTCTCATCGGTAACCTTTCCTGAAATTGTTCGTTGCGCAAATGCATTGGCACTAATAAAGATTAGTCCAAACACGAAAAGAAGTAACCGTGCTTTCATAATAGTAGTTCATTTAAGTAATAATTGTTAGTTTATTAGTTTTCTTTAGGTAAAAACTATGGCAATAATTAGGTTAAAATTAGCGTTCGCTTTCTATAACAATAATAAAAAATCAATTTCAAATATTCACACGTTTTTTCATATTTTTTTTTAAAAAAAATGAAAAAAACACGCATAAGCTTTTTAAATTCATTTAGCATACCACAATACCAGTAGAGAATGTAAAAACTGAAAGGTTTTTGTCTATAAATAAAAAGGCCGAAACAATTGTTCCGGCCTTCTATTTATTAATTATTTTATTTATTAATTCTAGCTTTGCGTCGTAGTCACTCTCATTGCCCAACCTATCCACCGCCTTTACGGCTACCGCATTCAGCTTTTCTCCATCTTTGTATAGGGCAAGTTCTCTTGCTGTAATATTACTATCCAAAATTTCTATTTGCCACTCCTTTCCGTAACGGTAGTATAATACATAATGCCGGATTTGGTCGGGCTGCTTGTGCAACCATTTTGCATGCGCATTATTTCCCT
>NZ_JXAC01000271.1 GCF_000814685.1 Sphingobacterium sp. T2 | reverse complement strand
TTGGAAATCTACTCCTAAGCTGAACCTTTAGTGAAGATAGAGATCAAGGAGATCGCTACAGCAACTAAAGAGACAAATGTAGAAGGTTTTACGTTTCTTAAGTTGAACTTGGAAGTTGGACGACCTACAAGGGTGTTTGTCCGACCAAGGGAAAGAAACGTTAGATCTTTATATCTCTTTCTAACATGAACTCGAAAACAAGGCGAGAGATGAAGATAGAGGTGAACAGTGAGGTGATGATACCGATCATCAAGGTCGTTGCGAAACCTAAGATAGGTCCTGAACCGAAGAAGAATAAAACTACACCTACTAAGAAGGTAGTAATCTGTGAGTCAAGGATAGAAGGCAAAGCGTGTTTGTAACCGTCTGCAATTGCCTGACGTATAGACTTGCCGTTACGCAACTCCTCACGTACACGTTCGTAGATAAGCACGTTGGCATCCACGGCGGTACCCATGGTCAATACGATACCCGCAATACCAGGAAGGGTTAATACCGCATTCAGTGATGCTAAGATACCCATCAAGAAGAACACGTTGAAGATTACGGCGATATTTGCTGCCCAACCGGCTCTGTTGTAATAAGCCACCATGAAGACCATCACCACGATGAATGCGATGATCGACGAGCTGATACCGGCGTCTATAGCTGCCTGACCTAAGGAAGGACCCACGATAGCTTCTTCTACGATTTTCGCCGTAGTAGGAAGACGACCAGACTTCAATACGTTTGCTAGGTCCTTGGTATCTTCGATAGTGAAGTTTCCTGAGATTGAAGAGTTACCTCCTGCGATTTCAGACTGTACAGTAGGTGCTGAATACACTACGTTATCCAATACGATGGCGATAGCTTCTTTGTTTTGAGATGCTTTTGCAGTGATTCTACGCCACTCCTTAGCACCGTATGAGTTCATACGCATAGTAACTTCTGGTGCGTTGGTTTGTGGGTTGAAGTCATCTTTAGCGTCTGTGATTACGTCTCCCGCCAAAGCGGCGCCCCCATCAGGAGTGCTAGGTTTGATAGCGTATAAAGCTAAGAAATTTTGTGTGTCGGGTTTCCGGTTTTACGGCCCACAACAATTTTACGTTAGCAGGGATTAAAGCTTTGATTTCAGGTCTTGCCAAGTAAGCGTTCACCTTAGCCGTATCTTTCAAGGCGGCGATACCTACTTGAGGACCTGGAGCCAACTGTTGTTGACCGTCAGCAGTCTGATAGATTGAAGGCATCAAAACGCTGAACAATGGGTTTTGTGCAGCAAGGTTGGCCACGGCGGCAGCCGAATCAGACTTCGCTTTGTTGCCTGATAAGTTTGCCAACAAGTTGTCCTTCTTTGTAGAATCCGCTTTTGTTGAATCTTTAGCTGCAGCATTGTTGTCTTTCAATGAAGCTGCCAACGTTCTGTTGATTGTCTCTAAAAGAGGATAGATTTGAAGGTTATCATGAGTTTCGTAGAATTCTAATTTTGCCGACCCTTGTAAAAGTTTTCTTACACGTTCAGCATCATTTACTCCAGGCAATTCGATTAAGATACGGTTAGTACCTTGTTGGATTTGAATGTTAGGAGATGCTACACCGAACTTGTCAATACGTGTGCGAAGTACTTTGAAAGAGTTCTGAATAGCGTTATCCGCCTCTACTTGCAAGAATTTTTTTTACTTCGTCGTTTGTACTGTTGTTTTTGATAAAGTTAGCGTTGTCTTTAGTTGCGAAAAACGAAGCTAGGGTAGCAGTAGCGCCTGAGGCTTTATACTCTTCGATAAACAAATCCACAACGTATTTGTTGCTGGTTTTGCTTTTCTTTACTGCTGCATCCAATGCGGCGTTGAATTTCTCATCCTGTGGATTGTTTGCCAGGTTACGGATAAGCTCTTCCAGTGATATTTCCATGGTAACGTTCATACCACCTTTTAGGTCAAGACCTAATGGAAGTTCCTGTGCTTTACATTCTCTGTACGTGTATTTGGCAAAACCCAAATTGTACACGACTTCTCCGGCGATGGAATCCAAATACGCCTTTTCTTTCGCAATGTCGCCACCGGCATATGCGGCAGCTTCTCTTTCTACCTTTCGTGTAACAAACGTAAATGATAGTGCGTACAGACAGGCTAGTGTCAATACGGCTACCAAAAATTTAATCAGCCCTTTACTCTGCATTTTTTTAGTTCTTCTATTAGTTTGATATAGTTTATGATTTTATTGCAACGTAATGATAAAAATATTTAACAAGTTTCGCAAAGGTATAAAAAAAATGTAGAAAGAAAACAAATACGTTTTTAGAAGAGAAGGAGTTTGTAAATGGCTGAAAATATTGGGATAATAAAAAAGGGAATCCTCAAGATTCCCTTCTAAAAAAATAATTTTTTTTATTTCAATACATATTTAATACCGAATGTGAATCCGTCACCGTGGAAACCTTTATCATGGTTTAATCCTAAATACGGTTTGTAGTCTAGGTGTAAGCCAAAAGGAATTGTAGGAATTTTGTATTCTAAACCGATTTGAGGTCTTAAACCAATTAAAGTATGGCCATCACCATCACCAGTCCAAAAACCTACCTGAGCACCCACACCAGCATACCAGTGTAGACCTTCAGCACCGCTGATTGGTCTTTCATATTGCCAGTCTGCACCTAATGACACCCAGCTGTTACGGAAAGCTGCTTGCAATTGTAAGGCTTGAGGACCGTTTAAAGCCGTTTTGTATTGGATACCTACGTTGGCTCCATCGTTACCGTCAAATACTACACCCAATGCAGATCTGAAAGGGGCTTGTGCTTTAGCTTCCGATGCGCCGAATGTTAAAGCGGCAACTGCGATTAATGGTAGAAATAATTTTTTCATATACTATTAATTTAAGTGTTAATAGAACCTTCATATATTCGGGTTCGGTTTCCGTTACAGCAGCAAATATGTTGCCAATTCTATATTTATATATTTTTTACGGTTATATAAAAATGTTACGATTGCTTTAAAAGTTTATATTATAGCGTTTTAGCTCAATTTTATTTTGTTAAATTTTTTATGAATCAATAAGAATAACAGCATAGTATTATAGAGGTGGAGAGGAGAGAATAGCATATCAGGATTAACTTTTTTTGCTTTTGTTTTCGGGTAAAGTCAAAATTTATTATCATAAATTGAAAAAAATGTATTATCTTTGTCCGGCAAATAGAAAACCCATTTAAGGTATTTGCCATGCAATTAGATCCACAAAAATTCATAGCTGAAGGTCTTACATACGACGATGTATTATTAATACCAGCTTACTCTGAAATCTTACCTAGAGACGTAGATACGAGTACTTATCTTACTAAAAAAATCAAGCTAAATATTCCTTTGGTGTCTGCCGCAATGGATACGGTTACCGAATCCGATTTAGCTATCGCTATTGCGCAGGCCGGAGGTATTGGAATGTTGCATAAGAATATGACGATAGATCAACAGGCTGCCGAAGTGCGCAAAGTAAAGCGTTCGGAAAGCGGCATGATTCAGGATCCTGTGACTCTATCGGAAAATGCTACGGTAGGTGATGCGTTCAGCATCATGCGCGAACACAAAATTGGTGGGATTCCGGTGATAGATAACAAAGGAAAATTGGTTGGTATAGTAACCAACCGGGATTTACGTTTCCAAAAAGATATGAGCAGACCTATAAATGAGCTTATGACCAAGGACAATTTGGTAGTAGCTCCTATGGGTACTGACTTATTAAAAGCAGAAGAAATTCTTCAAAATTATAAAATCGAAAAGCTTCCTGTTGTCGATGAGAACTATATATTAAAAGGGCTTATCACCTTCAAGGATATCCAAAAATATAAACACTATCCTAACGCTGCGAAAGACGAGCACGGTCGTCTGTTGGTAGGTGCTGCCGTAGGTGTTACGGTAGATACTATCGAGCGTGTTGATGCCTTGGTAGCTGCAGGGGTGGATGTCATAACCATTGATACGGCGCACGGACATTCTTTAGGCGTTATCAATAAGCTTAAAGAGGTGAAAGCCAAATATCCAGACCTACAGGTTATCGTAGGTAATATTGCCACAGCAGAGGCGGCAAAGGCGTTGGCTGAAGCGGGAGCTGATGCCGTAAAAGTGGGTATAGGTCCTGGTTCTATCTGTACTACACGTATTATTGCCGGAGTGGGAGTTCCACAGCTATATGCTGTTTACCAAGTTTCACAAGCTTTGAAAGGTAGCGGCGTTCCGGTGATTGCTGACGGAGGTATCAAGCAGACCGGTGACATTGCCAAAGCTATAGCTGCCGGTGCGGATACTATTATGGCAGGATCATTGTTTGCCGGTGTGGAGGAAGCTCCTGGAGAAACTATCCTGTTGGAAGGACGTAAGTTCAAGTCTTATCGTGGTATGGGATCTGTTGAAGCTATGGAAAAAGGTTCTAAAGACCGTTATTTCCAAGATGTGGAGGCGGATATCAAAAAATTGGTACCAGAAGGTATTGTGGGACGCGTACCTTATAAAGGAACCTTAGCGGAAGTGGTTTATCAATACATTGGAGGATTGAGAGCTTCGATGGGTTATTGTGGAGCTCCGACCATTGCTAAACTGAAAGAAGCGAAATTTATCCGCATCACTGGTGCCGGGTTGAGAGAGTCGCATCCTCACAATATCCAAATCACTAAAGAAGCACCAAACTACAACAGTAGAGGATAATATTCATACTATATTACTTTTAAAACGTATAGAACAGGTTTCTATGCGTTTTTTTATGAGTCAAAGCCAAAAATTATTACCTTAGTGGGTCTGAAATTTTTTGTTAACAATATACTGCTAAACTTTAATTATTTATTATGGGAAAAGGAGATATTAAAACAAAAAGGGGTAAGCTAACCAAGGGTACTTACGGAAAAACAAGACCATCAAAAAACGCTAGAAAAGAAAAAAAAGGCAGAAGCTAAACAAGAGCAATAAGAAAGTACAAAAGCAGTCTGATAAGGCTGCTTTTGTTGTTTTTTGGATTATTATTTTTTATCAAAACAGTTTGTTTTGATTTTGTTTTGTATAAAAATATGACTTGTATTATTGCAATTATTGTATATTTTTGAGCTAGATAATAATTAAGAGCATTAAAATA
>NZ_JXAC01000270.1 GCF_000814685.1 Sphingobacterium sp. T2 | reverse complement strand
TTATAGAAATTAACCTCATACTGATCAACATACGCCCATTCAAGCCCGTAGCCGACCCATCCGCGGTTATACGGTCTTGATGAAGCCGCATTGCCATAAAATGAAAGAACATTGGACTCTCCCGCCCAATTCAGGTTAGAATAGTATTGAGGTCCTACAGCAAATCGGCTGTCATAATTGATTTGGCCTACACGTCCTGCAGACAACTTGATAGAAAATTCATCATCCCACGAAAGCTGTTTTCCAAGATTCCATTTAACACTGGCAGAAGGTGTAAATAGCCATCGAGCGTCAGGTTGTATCGACGAAGAGCCATCCCAACGCAATACAGCATCTACATTCCAAATGCCTGCATAATCATACCCCAATTTTCCATACACCGAAAACAGACGGTTAATCTCCGTATTAATCCATCGGTGAACCTTCAATCCTGCCTGCGGTTCCAAATACTGAGCACTACCTGAGTTGCCAGATACTACATTCAGTTTAATAAAATCATTAGGACCATCGAATGCTTTAGCATAGTGGAACCTATATAAATCATCCAAATATTGAATCCCCCCATGGAAAGAAAGAGCCTGCTTCGCATTAAACTGATGGCTATACTTCAAATTATTGACAAAAGCATAACGCTGCGAATAACCATAATAATTCGAAATATAATTGGTCGTTTCCATCAGCTCTGAAGGATAGAACACATCACGGATTCCTTCAGAATAGTCTATTAAGAAAGAAGAAGTATAAGTCAGATTTTTCAAAATGTCAAAAGACAAGGATATATTGCCCTGTATGCTGTTAGTGATGTTATCATTCACTGCACGGTCATACATTGCAAGATAATTACGGTATTGTTCCAAGTTAGGAGACAGCGGGGTAGATAAATCCGGAAGGTAACCGATCTCAGCATATCTATCTCTTAAGCTAGTATTTCTGTTACGGTCTGTACGGGTAGCATTCACAAAGGCAGAGACCGTGAACCATTGGAATGGTAACATGTTAATGTTCAGCAAAGCATTATAGCGATTAAACTGATTATTATCAGCCGTCGAACTTCCTCTTGTGTGGGACCCCACAAAACCGAAATTAGCACGCTCACTTCCTCCTCTTATACTAAAATCTACAGAGTATAATGAAGAATTTCGATAATATTCATCTATCCATTTCGCCGCACCGTAATAATTCATATTGGTGGAATCCGCCAGATAACCTGGGTACAATTGACGGGCAGCCACCGTATTATTATACAAAGCATAAAAAGGCTGTCTGAATAGATTCTCATAATGAGCGTTAACAGGTGTCACCGAAGGTTTTGTATTAATCCCGTAATAACTATTTACCGAGATCTCCCTGTCCCCTGACTTTCCTCCAAAAGTGGTTATCAAGATAGCTCCATTAGCTGCCAATGGTCCCAGTGCAGCAAGTCTAGCCGGATCTTTAACCACCTCAATGCTCTCAATAGCACTGATATCAACAAAATTTAAAAATGTCTGTCTCAGGACCTATACGGTTGTATTTGTAAAGCTGAGTCTCATAGGCAAAACTATGATTGGTAACCATAGGAACACCATTTACAAATACAGTAGGTCTTACTTGATTTATATCAGCATTGCTGAATAATGTTGAGCCGGCACCACGAACAATGATATTCTGATAGGAACCGGTTTCGCCAGAAGGCTGCTGTACATATACACCGCTGACCTGGCCTTTGAAAAATTCCGATAGATTGGTGAAAGGCTTGACATTCACCTTCTTGAGATCAATAGTATCTACTGAACTTATGGACTTCCTAAGATTTCTGAAATTGGCTAGCTCCTCGGCTGTAAGATCCTTCTCACGGCTTGTATCGGGCAGCAAAACCAATCGTTCCCCGGATTTCCATTCCCTAGAAACATTAGGATATGACAATGCAATGTCATTGTACAAAAGTATAGATACTAGTACGAGAAATTTCCTTATCATACTGTACTTTTTAGGATTAGAAATTGGTTAAATTAGCTGACGTATTATTTTCAATTATTTTCTGAAAATAAAGATTACTACAGCATAAAAGAAGGCCTCATTTCACGAAATTGTTTGCACAACTTTACGCAATCGATTTCGTAATCTCGATACCCTCAGTATCAGTATCACTTTGTAACATAAGGATTTGTACAGACCGAAAAAGAATCTGAAGTCTAAGCTAGTATATAGAAGCCGGATTTATTATAAATCCATAAAAATGAAAATAAAAAGAAAAAATTTAACTCCTGGTGGTTTATAAAATCGGAGAAAGAACTTACTTTATCAGTAAAAGAAAAGCACAATCCCAATATGTTAAGCAGGGAAATAATGGGATATATCTAGGAAGTGTTGTAAAACAAAAAAGCCTTATCGATATGGATAAGGCTTTTCTTTGTTTAATAAGGGTAGGCACCGACCTACTCTCCCACCTGTTACGGCAGTACCATCGGCTCTGGCGGGCTTAACTTCTCTGTTCGGAATGGGAAGAGGTGATCACCGCCGATATAGGCACCTTAATGTCTTTAATCTCTTTTTTGTATCACAACCTACTTAATTGTAAGCTTACTTACATTGACATTTATTGAAAGAAAGAAAAGTTTCCGATTAAGACAACAGCGTATCTTATGCCTTGAAAGTCTCGGGCGATTAGTACTACTCGGCTTTGGTATCTCTACCTTTACACCTGTAGCCTATCAACGTCGTAATCTCCAACGACCCTATAGGAACGTCTCATCTTGTGGCTAGTT
>NZ_JXAC01000027.1 GCF_000814685.1 Sphingobacterium sp. T2 | reverse complement strand
GGAYGCCATCTCTATCCTTCGTGGTTTGAAGGAACGTTATGAAACCCACCACAAGGTACGTATCCTAGATGAAGCAATTATCGCGGCCGTGGAATTGTCGCAACGCCATCACCGACCGCTTCTTGCCAGATAAAGCTATAGACCTTGTGGACGAAGCTGCCTCCAAACTACGTCTGGAGATGGATTCCGTACCGGAAGCGGTGGACGAACTAGACCGTCGCATCATGCAACTGGAAATCGAGCGCGAAGCCATCAAACGAGAAAATGATGAGAAAAAGGTTGCAGAGCTTTCCGAAACCATAGCCAATCTTTCCGCAGAGCGCGACGCCTTGAAAGCAGCATGGCAGGCTGAAAAAGAACTCGTAGACCGTGTAAACCAAGAAGTTCAAAATATTGAAAACTATAAAATAGAAGCCGAACAAGCGGAACGTCAGGGTGACTACGGTCGTGTGGCCGAACTGCGCTACGGCAAAATCAAAGAAGCCCAAGATACGGTAGAGAAGCTCAAAGCACAACTGAATGAGATGCAGAAAAGCTCCCGTATGCTTAAAGAAGAGGTCACGGCAGAAGATATTGCAGACGTGGTATCCCGTTGGACTGGTATCCCTGTAAGCAAAATGGTGCAGTCCGAACGAGAAAAACTGTTGAACCTTGAAAAAGAGCTTCACAAACGTGTAGCCGGTCAGGAAGAAGCCATAGAAGCCATATCGGATGCCATACGAAGATCCCGTGCCGGATTAAGTGACGCCAAACGTCCTATAGGTTCGTTTATCTTCCTCGGAACGACCGGGGTAGGTAAGACCGAGCTGGCAAAAGCTTTGGCAGAGTTCCTGTTCGATGATGAACAAGCCCTGGTAAGGATAGATATGTCGGAATATCAGGAGCGTCATTCCGTGTCACGACTTATCGGTGCGCCTCCAGGTTATGTAGGTTACGATGAAGGTGGTCAGCTCACAGAAGCCGTACGTCGTCGACCTTATTCTGTAGTTCTGTTGGATGAAATCGAAAAAGCACATCCTGATGTTTTCAACATCTTGTTGCAGGTGCTGGACGACGGACATCTTACAGACAACAAAGGTCGCACGGTGAACTTTAAAAACACTATCATCATCATGACCTCCAACACCGGTTCACATATCATCCAAGAAAATTTCTCGCTGTTGACAGAGTTCAACAAAGATGAAATCATTGCGAAGACTAAGGAAGAAGTTTTTGAACTCCTTCAAAAGTCTATACGGCCAGAGTTCTTGAACCGCATTGATGAGATCATCATGTTCACTCCGCTAAGCCGAAACGAAATAGCGGAAATTGTGAAGATGCAGTTCAACAAAGTTGTACAACAACTCGCCGAACAAAATATTATGCTGACAGCGACAGAGGATGCTCTAGATTGGTTGGCTCAATTGGGTTACGATCCGGTATATGGTGCTCGTCCTCTAAAACGTGTCATTCAGAAACGTATCCTGAATGAGCTTTCTAAAGAAATCCTGTCAGGAAAAGTAACGTCCGATTCAGTGATTGAGTTAGACGTATTTGACGGTAAATTTGTTTTCTTGAATAAAAAGGAGGGATAATATTTCATAACCCTTCATCGTAAAAAGGTTCTTTACATTACCAAAAGAACCTTTTTGCGATTATTAATAAGCTAGAATTTTAGTTTCTATAGGTACTTTAGGAGCTACTATATCTATTATTTCAATATTTACTCGATTTTGATGAGCATCCAATCTATAGCTGTAATAAACTTGTAATTTAATACTATATCCTATTTTCTAGCACGTTGCATTACTGGTTCCCAATAACATCTAATCTCCTATTTAATAAAGCTCATCACGAAAAACGATTTAAACATGACTTGAATAGGGGCTCCTCGGCTAGAGCTATATGTCGGCATAGACTTTGATAATTTATAATAAGAAGAAAGACTTATAAATGAAAATTAAAAACATCCAAAAAGTCGCAGGGCGTATGAATATTGGTGATCCCTTTATTTTTGGCGCTTATCATTATGATTTGTATCCCGAAGGAAATGGAAAATTTGGTCCCAAAGCTTCTTTGGAAGGACATAATCTAGGTAATGACTTTGATAATAATCTACCTTGGCGTATGTATCATGGAAGGTCCATTCCAGGCTTTCCTTTCCATCCGCATAGAGGATTTGAAATCATTACAATTGTAGAGGAAGGATATGCTGATCACTTTGATTCCAAAGGTTCCAAAGGACGCTACGGCGAAGGAGATGTACAACTGATGAGTGCCGGTTCAGGCGTCTTGCATGGTGAGATGTTTCCTTTGATACATGAAGATAAACCTAATCACCTACGTTTGTTTCAAATCTGGATGAACCTTCCTGCGGCAAGCAAAATGACCGAGCCTCAATACAAAATGCTTTGGCACGAACAAATCCCTATTGCAAAACCAACTGGTGATGTACGTATTAAAGTCATCCTAGGCGAATATGAAGGTGTTAAATCATTAGGAAGCTACCCTACTCTTGGGCTAAAGACCCTAATCATCGTGTAGGCGTAGCTCTAATAACCATCGATGCCGGTGCCTCCTATACCATAAAAGCGTCTTCAGCTTCTTTGAACCGCTTTCTTTTCTACTATGAAGGCAATGCTGCTATAAAAATTGAAGAACAATCCATCGACGCAGGTTATCTTCTAGACCTTCAAGGGGGTGAAGATATTGTGATCAAAAACATTACAAATGGAGATGCAAAGTTACTTCTGTTGGAAGGAGAGCCTATTAATGAACCTGTAGCTGCGTATGGACCTTTTGTAATGAATACAGAACAAGAATTGGAAGAATCTTTTAGAGAATATAGAAGAACGCAGTTTGGTGGATGGCCTTGGGGACAGGAAGAAGCGGCCCTCGTACATGCAAAAGATGCAGGTAGATTTGCAAGTTATCATTTTGGTAAAGAAATAGATAAGCCATAGCTACACAAGACTCCTTATAAATCCTAGCCATTTGCCGGTTAGGATTTTTTTTTGCCTTTATTTACCGACCCAAAATAATTGTTCACCGAATTATCTCTGTTCTTCATCTAAACGTTATTTCTCAGCCCTCAATTTCATCCTAATTTTGGAATGTAAACAAAAGGAAAACAATTAATTAAATCATAAGACATTAAAAATTAGAACCATGAAAACTACAATCAAATCTATCGCAACAGCTTTATTAATGATAGTTTCATTAAGCTCTTTTGCCAAAGTCAACGCAAACCCTTTGATGGGTAAATCTACTGCTGATATAATGGTAGCTTACGCCGAAGCCGTAGTGGAAGGTAATAGTCTTCTGAACAAATATCTTTTCACAGAAGATTTTACCTATGAGAACACAGCTAATCAGCAAACCTTCGATAAAAAGAAATACATGAAGCTTATCGAAAGCAACAAAGGGCTGAAATTCGATTGCACTACTAATTATCAGATCTTGGATCAGACAGGAAAGTCCTGCGTAGCTAAGGTTACTATGGACTTCGAAACCTTCCAAAGAGTAGATCTTATCACCTTAAAATTTACAGAGGAAAGGATGGAAAATCAGTGAAGTCGTTACAACTTATCCTTAATCAAACATCAACACAAATCAAAAAGCTCTCCATACGGAGAGCTTTTATTTTTTTTAATTAGCCAGGATTTTGCCTTAAGCCAGGTTCTACCTTCAATGTACTTTCGTGGAAAGGCCATAAGTATTGATGAGGCAAAAATTTGCGATCTTCAATTTTTAAAGTCACCTTCTGTCCATTTACCATTCGGGTGTGTCCCAAAGCGGGCTGGTTCAACACCTCTTCGGCTATTCTCCAACGTATGATATCTTCATAGCGTAAGCCTTCTCCCGCCAATTCTATCCTTCTTTCGTTTTGCAGCAGCTTGAGCCACTCCTGTTGTGTACGGTTTTCCAAGGTCACATCTGCCACCGTCATATCTAGGCCGGCACGTCTGCGAATATCATTAATACATTGTTTGGCTAAATCGTCGATATCATTGAGCATGATTTTAGCTTCCGCATAAGTAAGGAGTACCTCTGCATACCGCAAAAGAGGAAAATGCATATTTCCTCCACTTCGGAAAGCATCGGCCTCATCCACAAACTTTCTAAACCAATATCCTGAACGACTCGCCCTTAAATTTTCATGATACATGGGATTATCCGGATTGTAAATATTGATTTCTTCTCCATAAAATAAGTCGCCGTGTCCCATAATGCTCATAGCATATCGAGGATCGCGGTTTAGCTTGGGATTCAGTTCATATTCCTCCTTAGTATACAAAGGACATTGATCAATAGGTCTTCCTTGTAAAGTCCAGTATGAGTCTACAAGCGCCTTGGTAGGAACCACATAGGATTGGCCGTTCCCAGAGCGATACTGAGGAGCCAAGTCTCTAAATGAGTTGGTAGCGGAGTTATCATGACTTTCCATATCGAACTTCATGATAAACTCTTTGTTTGTTTTATCTGCCTTATAATTGAACAAATCTCCATATACGGGATGAAGTTCATATTTGTGGCTGTCTATAATTTCCTTTGCCAGACGTGCTGCCAATTCATAACGTTGATTGAATAAAGCATAGCGCATCACCAAGGCTTTAAAGGAGTAGCGGTTGAACATATAGGCATTGGTAGTGCCTTCATTTTCTGGTAAACGGCGTGCTATATCTTCGGAAATCTTGAAAAGAGAATCCAATATTTGTTCTTTTGGCATCGCCGGTTGGATGGCTGTTTCTAAGTCTAAAGGCTGTAAGGCAAAGGCACATCTCCCCAATAGAAGGTAAGCCTAAAATAATGCCACACACGCAATCCTTCCAATACCGCTTTATAACGTTCTCTCACAGCTTCATTTTCTACGTAAGGGATATGGGCTTTGTCGATAAACGTGTTGAGACGTCCCATATGTTTGTTATGCAAAGACCAGTAATATTCTGCAAAAGCTGAGTTACTATTCATGCTTCCGTCAGCAATCACACGGTGGTGATCTGCGGTATTACGGGCGTAAGCGTTGTCGCTTCGTCCATCCATCATATAAAACAAGAGTTTACGGTCAGATGCATGTGTAAAAACATCAAGGTAACTGCTATACACTACACGGCGTAAATCTTCTTCCGTATTATAAAACTCCTCAAAACTGGTTGCTGTGGGATCCCTTTTATCTAGGAATTTCTCGCAGGAAGTAAACCCTACCAAAGCTATCAAAGCTGTAGCGATATATCTTATTATTTTCATAATTCTCATGATTAAGTTTATAAAATTGTTGCTCTCAAGCCTAAACTATACGTTGCCATTCTAGGATAACCACCATTTCCACGGTTTCGCGTACTTCCATCCCATCCTATTTCGGGCTCCAAGCCCTCATATTTGGTAAAAGTAAAGGCATCCTGCGCATTAAAATAAAGGCGCACATTTTTTATTGCCTTTCCTACCATCGGGAAGGTATAACCTATCTGTAACATCTTTACACGGAAATAGGCTCCATTGCTCATCCATAGGTCACTCAGATATGCGTTAGTTGTATTTCCAAGCCACAGACGTGGGAACCTGCTGTTAGGATTTTCAGGTGACCAGCTGTTGTCAGCATAATATGTACGCGGAGCTCCTAGTGAGTTACTACTTCCATCCATAAGTACCGGAAAAGCCTCTTGCCCAACCAAACGCACTTTACGCTTTCCGACCCCCTGTCCCAAGAAAGAAAAGTCCCATCGTTTATATTTCAAATCCAGACTTAAGGAATAGTTAAGATGTGGATACGGATCACCTAGGTTCACACGGTCAGCATCGTTGATGATACCATCTCCATTTTGATCTACATATTTGATATCTCCCGGTAAGGTGTTTGGGAACTTGGCACTGGTAGCATCTATTTCGGCTTGCGATTGGAAATAACCATCTGTCTGAAATCCATAGTAATTATCCAGTGAGATACCTTTATACCATACTTTATCCGGATTTCCTTTGAAAACCAACGTATCTGCCTCCGTGTATCCTGCTTTCATATTTTGTTCGTATTATCATATAACATTCCTCCAATGCTGTATTCTACGTTTCCTATCTTATCGGACCATTTTGCTGAAATTTCCCAACCTTTATTCTCTACTTCGCCTATATTTACGGCAGACTCAAGATAGTAAGAACCTGTCAGTGGAGGTACGGGGAAGTTGTCGTAGTATCAGATCATAGGAATACTTGTTGTACACCTCCGCCGTGAAGGATAGTCGGTCTTGAAGTGCTGCTATATCCACTCCGAAGTTCCATTGTCTCTGCTTTTCCCAGGTAAACAGCGGATTGGGTACCCGCATGGTCCAGCCCCAATTATTTACAATCTCTTGCCAAAGGTAAGGGTCCACGTTTTCGTTTCCGATTTTACCCCAAGAAGCCCTAAACTTAAGGTTGGTAAGAACTCCGGAGCTTTTCACCTCTTCCATGAATGCTTCATTATGCACATTCCACGCTAGTGCAGCTGAGGGGAAAAAACCCCACTTATGTCCTGGTGCAAACTTACTGCTTCCATCGTAACGACCTGTGGCTTCTAGGATGTATCTATTGTCAAAAGAATAGTTTAGCTTACCGAAGAATGAAGCTTTATTGATTTCTCTGTAGTCGGTATAAACATGACTCATCACCTCAGAGCCCAACAGAAAATATAATTTATCCTTATCCTGACGTATTCCTCTAGTATAGTTTATCAACGCTCGGGCGGTCAACTGAGATTGACTTACGCCCTGCTCTGCTCCCACACTGTTAGACCATATCGTACTTGGTGCGCCATCTCCATCGAAAAATTTAAAAGTAGAACGCTTGTATTTATTGGCAGATTTGTTAATCATATAAGACACATTACCTTCAACACTCAAATTATTGTTGATATTGTACCGAGGTCGCAGATTGATAGTACTGCGGTCATGCATATAATTCTTAATCCCTCCCTTTTCAATAGACGCTATTGGATTGATATTATTATGTAATATATAATGGTCCGGAAGATCAGAATCATAGTAAATTTGTTGGGTAGGATTCATTCGCCACGCCAACTGATAAAGACCATGGCCGTCATCATTGGCCATCAATCGATTTACCTGTAGACGGTGGGCGTAAAAATCAGCAAGCAGCACAAATCGGTCTGCGATATTAATATTTGTATTGAAACGAGCAGAGAATTTCTGCGTTCCCTCCACATCATTGAGTCCATTTTCTTTATTATGTCCCAACATTAGGTTGAATGTTCCTACACCACCTCCCCCCGAAATATTAGCATTAGTATTATAGGAATATGCATTACGTTGTATAACTTCATCCAACCAATTTACCGAAGGTGTTTCGCCACTCTCTGCTTTTCGGATGTCTTCTTCGGAAAACAAAGGTGTCTGTCCTTGATGCTCTCTCGTCGCATTATGTAGACGCATGTAGCGTACAGCATCGACAAACTCTGGCAGCTTGATAGGACGGTCAAAAGCTGTCCACGTGTTCACATCCACCTTAAACTGTCCGGTATATCCTCTTTCAGTTTCAATGATGATAACGCCGTTAGCCCCACGAGAACCATATAAGGAAGCCGAGGCCGCATCCTTCAGCACCGTTATACTTTTAATCTGGTTAGGATCGAGGTCCGTCATGGATTGCTCCATACCGTCCACAATAACTAAGGGCGCAGCATCTTTTAAGGTACTTATCCCCCGAATGTTAACGATTCCCGGCACTTCTCCCGGCAGGTTGCTGCTCCGCATCATCATCACTCCCGGCAGAGTACCACTGAAGGCCTCCTCCATCTTATGGATAGGTCTAGTTTTGGTCTTATCCATATCCAGCTGCGCCACCGAAGAAGCTACGTGCTGCCGGTCTATCTGTGAATACCCCGTCACCACTACCTCGTCAATATTCTTGCTTTCTAAAGCCAAGGTGACATTAATAGTTTGCTTACCTTCAGTTGCAATTTCCTGCGATACATAACCTATACTACTAAATATCAAAACTCCTTCCTGAGGAATAGTAATCTCATATTCCCCTTTTTCGTTCGTAAGGGTACCAATATTGGTACCACGAATGAGCACCGAAACCTTACTTAACGGTACGTTATCGGTATTACGCACCTTACCCATAATACGACGCTGCTGCGCAAAAGCATATTGACAGTTACTAGTCAATAAGAGCACCAACAGCAAATGCCACAATACACTAAAAAAATTGTTGCTTCTCATTAGTTTATAATTAGGTTGAACCATTAATATTAATTTTACAGCAATAAAATTTCTATACGCAATGAAATAGCGTACAAAAGGTATACAAACAGTTTTTTTTAGTTTAGGTAGATATATAAATCTGTTTTATTGTAAGTATTCGTAATAAAATTAAAGAATATTGAGCATAAATTAGGCAAAAAGTATTATTTTATAATTAATTCGAGTATAAACTGAAAATCAAGTTTGTTATTTTATAAATAACAAAAAACAAATAAAAGCCTATTTAAAAATGATTTAAAAAATTACCCTCTTTATTACTTCTGTTATAGATAAGTGCATTCTTTCACCGATATTCCCCTTTTTCCATATCAATTCACCGAAAGAGAATAATCTTTTACCGAGTTTTATACACCACTAATCTAATGTCCATTTCATAAAGACGCTCTCCTGCCTAATTTTGGAGTGTAGACAAAAGGAAATAAGGAATTAACCATCAATAAAAGACATTAAAATTATTTACAACTATGAAAAAC
Source organism: Sphingobacterium sp. T2 (assembly GCF_000814685.1). Lineage (GTDB taxonomy): Bacteria > Bacteroidota > Bacteroidia > Sphingobacteriales > Sphingobacteriaceae > Sphingobacterium > Sphingobacterium thermophilum. The sequence continues at coordinate 1,272 of NZ_JXAC01000027.1, read as the reverse complement.
ATCATCAAATCTATCGCAGCGGCATTATTAATGATTGTGTCATTAAGTTCATTTGTCAAGGGATCCTTTAACCCTCTGAAAGATAAATCTTCAGCCGATGTAATGATTGCCTATGCTGAAGCTGTAACTGCAGGCAACTATATGTTCAACAAATACCTTTTTACTGATGACTTTGAATATGAGAATGTTGCCAATAAATTGGTTTTGAAAAAGCGCAATTACATCAAACTAATTGAAAGCAACAAGGGATTGAAGTTCAATTGTACTACAAACTATCAGATTTTGGATCAGACAGGAAAGTCATGTATAGCTAAAGTCACTATGGATTTCAATCATTTCCAGAGAGTGGACCTCGTCACGCTAAAGTTGACGGATAACGGCTGGAAGATTAGTAAAGTTGTGACAACTTATCCTTAATCAAACATCCATACAAACCAAAAAAGCTCTACCAAATGGACTGCCCCCAAAAAGTTGGACGAATTTATGCAATATTTTTGATATGATGAGCTCGGTATTCTACCGGGCTCATTCCATTTAAATTAGTTCTTATCCTTTTGTTGTTGTAATATTTAATATATTCTATAATATCCTTAGTTAATTCCAGTATTGACCTATATTTCTTTAAATAAAACAACTCTGATTTTAGTACCCCAAAAAAGTTCTCTATAATAGCATTATCTAGACAGTTTCCCTTTCTGGACATGCTCTGAATAATTTCATTGTCTTTTAATAGATTTTGATATATTTTTAGCCTATATAATGTTCCTTGATCGGAATGTAATATAGTCTTTATATGATCTTTGCCTTCTTTTTTTTCTTCTTTTGAGCGCTTTATCTAGCATGTCTTCAACCTGTTTATAGTTAGGAGATGTAGATATATTATAACTTATAATTTCCCCATTAAATAAATCCATAATAGGTGATAAATATAATTTGCTTCCAGCAACTTTAAATTCAGTCACATCGGTAACCCATTTCTCATATGGGTTGTCAGCTTTAAAATTTCTTTGTAGAATATTTGCCGCCGCTATACCTACATCTCCCTTATAAGACTTATATTTCTTAACTCGGATTACACTTTTGAGTTTTAACAATCTCATTATCTTGGCTATTGTCTTATAGTTCACAGCTTTATCTAGCGTATTTCTTAGGGATAATGTTACACGTCTATAGCCATATCGACCTTTATGCTTTTGATAACATGCTATAACATGCCTCACTAAATCAGCATGCTTATCAATAAAACAGACGCTTTTTGTATGATAATAATAA
>NZ_JXAC01000269.1 GCF_000814685.1 Sphingobacterium sp. T2 | reverse complement strand
ATAGAAGAAGTTTCGTTGCCATGTGCATTGTTGCTCATCCAGATGATGGCAGGCATATCTTCAAGAATGAATCCATCACGTTCTTCCCCCACAATGGACATGTTGCTCTTCCTTATTTGTTCGAGCCGCGCTATATTTTTTGTCGAAGACACAAAGAAAACATACAAAGGTCTCCCCTCCACAGACTCTCCATATTGCTCATACTTTACCCTATCAGGAGCTTGGGAGGCAATGTATTTGTAATATTCTAAAACTCTGTGATGCGGCGTAATCTTTGAACCTATTTTTCTACCAAAATATTCTTCCGGAGATTTAAGTTGTGCCCACAAAGGAATATTATAAAATAATACGAGTAGAATGATAAGAAATCTTTTCATAAAGCAGTTAGTTTACTGCAATATAAGAAATTATTAAATCGTATATTATAGCGTAAACACATTTTCCTAATCTACCTATTTAATAGATTATTTAGTAGATTTGGTTAAATACTTAATCTAATGAAACATCTCGAAACAGATCTGATACATGCTGGAACAGAATTTAACAGTACCAAAGCAGTAGTAACCCCTATATTCCAGACCTCAACCTATTTTGCGGATGAGAATCCAGAGAAATATATAGAAGCGGCAACACAACCCAAACATCCTGAATTCTACCATCGACATGGAAATCCGACAAACAGTCAGGTGGCAGCCATTCTTGCTAAACTCGAAAAAACCGAAGAGGCTATAGTACTAGCCACAGGTATGGCTGCCATAAGCACAGCCATCCTCGCTGCCGTAAAATCTGGTGACCATGTCATAGCACAAAACTCACATTATTCCGGAGCAATGCTCTTCCTTAAAGATTTCCTTAGCGAATATGGCATAGAGGTCACCCACGTGGACCAGACTGACAATAGTTCTTTTGTGGAAGCTATACGTCCAAATACCAAGCTCATCTACATCGAAACGCCATCTAATCCCAATCTAGATATTACCGACCTAGCATTTGTGGGCAAACTCGGTAAGGAAAAAGGTATTTTGACTATGGTAGACAACACCTTCGCTTCTCCGATAAACCAAGTTCCTACAGAATTCGGCATTGACGTGGTAATTCACAGTGCCACAAAATACCTAGGAGGACACTCCGACCTTACCGCCGGCGCCGTATGTGGCCCTAAAGAGTTCATCGAAAAGGTGTGGCGTAAATCCATCACCTTGGGAGCCAGTCTCAGTCCCTTCGACTCATGCTGCTACTACGAGGCTGAAAACTCTTTCACTACGCGTGAAACAGATTAATCACAATGCATTGGCATTAGCGCAATTCTTAGAACAAAATAAGGCTATAAGGAAGGTTACTTATACAGGACTGAGTTCCCATC
>NZ_JXAC01000268.1 GCF_000814685.1 Sphingobacterium sp. T2 | reverse complement strand
TCGATTTCTCCCATAAATATTTTACAAGGTATACCGAAGATGGCTGCTGCCGTAGCGGTAGCCACGCCATGCTGACCTGCTCCTGTCTCGGCAATGATTTCTGTAGCTCCCATCTTTTTTGCCAACAGAATCTGACCTATGCAATTGTTTATCTTGTGAGAACCCGTATGATTGAGATCTTCGCGCTTCAGATAGATTTTGGAGCCCACATAGTCACTTAAATTTTTTGCGTAATATAAGGCGGAAGGGCGGCCGACATAGTTCTTTAGGATGTAGATAAATTCTTTGTTGAATTCTTCTTTAGCGGCTTGGTCGTCAAAAAATTCCGCTAGTTTTTTCAGCTGAGGCTCCAAAACAGGTGTACGTAGGAACCTCCATATTCGCCGTACGTGCCATCATATTGAAGCATTCGGGGATTAGGTTTAACGTCGATCATTGTTTGTTAGGTTTAAAATTCATTAAAATGTTGTACGCATATAAACCTAAGATTTTTTGATGTTTTTTGAAATAAGATTTTAAGGAAAATAGTTGTTAATTTTGTCGCATGGCAAAGATGTTCAATAATATCGAGGATTTGATCGACGAGATGGTATACTGCTTTAACGAGCGGGTGATGTTCAACCTATTGGAGGAGCGCGATATTATTTCGGTTTTGCCTATAGAAGAGGCGGATAACAGTCTTCGTCATAGATTTCGAAGAAAACCACAAGGTCTTGGCAGACTTCTTCGAAATCTATGA
>NZ_JXAC01000267.1 GCF_000814685.1 Sphingobacterium sp. T2 | reverse complement strand
CATACGGGACTTAAAATCTTCAATAAAAGGCTTTCAAATCAGTTTGGAAAATACTCCCATCGATAAGTATAGCCTCCCTTATGGCAGAAGCGCAACAGCTCAAAAGAACGGTATTCGGCAGATTGGTCACGCATACGGCGGCCACCACTGAAAACGGCTACAGAGACTAGATCTCCCTTATAGAAAAGACCGTACCTATACTTTCCTGCAAGGGCAACCTGTAGATGGTACTCTTCCAAAAATGCCAAGGCCATCTCCTTATCTATGCGTGCTACCACCGTATTGCGAGCAAAGAGCCTACGTCCTCTTCCACAAAGCGACCTTATGCGGTCCAGCACTTTGAAATATGCCGAAGCCAACAAATCTATATCCAGATGGATGATTTTCTTATCAACAGTTGGCTTTATCCGTTCACTATGAGGATAATAAATAATGAGAAGATACTTTTCCGTATGGAGAAGACTTATATTTTCCTGATGCTCCACAGCCTGCAAGAGGCCTTCCCGTGTCAAATCCTCAACAAGTTTTTCCGTCCAATGTAAAAATCTAAGCATCGTCTAAATTTACTAAATTAATTGCGTCCCCATAGGCTAAAATTTTTTGGTAACTTTGTAACGTTGAAATTATTTAGAATGAAATTACCTATTGTAGCATATGGAGACCCGATCCTACGCAAGAAAGCCGAAGAGATCGATGAGGACTATCCAAATCTAAAAGAATTAATTGATAACATGTTCGAGACGATGTACGCGGCTCGCGGGGTCGGCTTGGCAGCACCACAGGTGGGACTACCCATAAGACTTTTCGTCGTTGACGGCTCACCTTTTGGGGAGGACGATGAGGACGGCGAAGGAGACCCTACCCTCAAAGATTTTAAGAAAGTATTTATAAACCCTATAATCATCGAAGAATCGGGAGAAAAGTGGGCTTTTAATGAAGGCTGTTTGTCCATACCCGATATCAACGAAGACGTACTTCGCCCTTCCAACGTGCTGATTAACTATCTAGACGAAAACTTCGAAGAGCACGAAGAAGAGCTTACAGGTATAGCGGCAAGGATAGTACAACACGAATACGACCATATCGAAGGAAAGCTGTTTGTTGACAAGTTAGGCCCCTTAAAAAAGGCTATGTTAAAAAGCAAGCTGGACGCCATTTCTAAAGGTCATATACGTGTAGGCTATAAGATGAAATTTCCTTTCCAGAAAAAAGGAAGATAATAGGCTTCTTTATATCCAGTGATAATCATTGTCTTTTCATAACTAAAAAGTCCTGCAGGGTTCTGCAGGACTTTTTAGGTTTACAAACCTAATATTTCTCGGTTAAACTTGTCGTCAGCACCTGTAGCAGCAAAATCATCGAAAGCCTTATCTGTCACACGAATGATGTGGTCCTTGATAAATTGAGCGCCTTCGGTAGCTCCGTCAATCTGATTCTTGATACAACATTCCCATTCCATCACGGCCCAGCCATCATAACCGTATTGTGTCAGCTTACTAAAGATGGTTTTGAAGTCCACCTGGCCGTCACCCGGAGAGCGATACCTTCCTGCCCTGTTAAGCCAGGACTGATAGCCTCCAAAAGTTCCTTGCTTTCCAGAAGGATTAAATTCGGCATCTTTCACGTGGAATGCTTTAATGCGCTCGTGATAGAAATCTATGTATTGGATGTAATCCAGCTGCTGCAGTACAAAATGTGATGGATCATAAAGAAGACAGGCGCGAGGATGGTTGTTGACTTTTTCTAAGAACATCTCGTATGTCACCCCGTCAAAGAGGTCTTCTCCCGGATGGATTTCATAACACACATCCACTCCTGCCTCGTCGAAAGCATTCAGAATCGGCATCCAACGTCGGGCAAGCTCCGAGAACGCTTCATCTACCAAGCCATCGGGACGCTGTGGCCACGGATGAAAATACTGCCACATCAACGCACCACTAAAGGTGGCATGCGCCTTTAACCCTAAATTCTGGGACGCTTTGGCAGCATAGATGAGCTGTTGTGTTGCCCATTCCGTCCTCGCCTTGGGATTGTTTCTATATTGTTGCGGAGCAAAAGCGTCAAACAGCTTATCATACGCCGGATGTACTGCCACCAGCTGCCCTTGAAGGTGTGTAGAAAGCTCCGTAATCTCTAATCCCAACTCTTGAAGTTTGCCTTTATATTCATCCGCATAGGTTTTACTTTCTGCTGCTTTCTGAAGATCGAAATATTTGGGATCTCCTGTCGGGATCTGTAAACCTACAAAACCTAAGGACTTTGCCCATCGCGCTATATTTTCCAAACTATTGAAGGGCTCTTGATCGGATATAAATTGTGCTAAGAAAATACCTGGACCTTTTATCGTTTTCATAATTTATAGTTTAATCATTTAAATATAACAATTTGTCGATAATAATAGGTCTGCAGGAAGCTTTTAGTCACTTACATTCATTCGATGTGCTCTCTTTTGTTTTTCTCTTCTATCCACAAAGACATATATTTCGTCGCGTTGAGCTGCTGTAACAACAATATCTCTCCGAGAAAATATTTCTTTCTGTAATCTGCTAAATCTTCTACCCTTTGTCGACAAAGACATACCAGGGCTTTGGTAAAAGAGTCGTCCGCTACGGTCTGGTTGAAGAGTTTAATGCCCTGCCGCTGTTTCTCCAGCCAAATTTCTTTATCCGAATAGAGTTGAACACATCGCTGCACCATAGTTTCATAATCTTCGGCAACAAATCCGCTCCACAGGTTGTCTATAGACATATCTTCAGCCCCTATAGGAGTTGTGACGGAAGGAGTGCCGACAGCCATAGCATCAACAAATTTGCCTTTAGCTCCAGCTCCGAAAGGTATAGGAGCCACAAGCACTCTATATTGCGCTAGCGTATCTCTAGCTTTTTCCGCCCTTCCTTTGACATGAAATCTTTGCTTTGGATTATGTAGTTGCATGACCTTTGCTCCGGCATACGCTCCGTAAATATGTAGTTCAGCCTTCGTCAGCACCTTGCTAAGCCTTGGCCATATTTCTCTTTTAAGGATTTCTACTGTACGGAAGTTAGGCTCGTGCATGAAGTTTCCTATAAATACAAGGTGTTGCCTTTCTTCGAATGCAGGAAGATGTGCGAGTATGTCGTCTTCCAGCCTTTTCTCCTGAAAAGGAATATAAAAAAGCTTCTCCTCCGGAATGAGAAATTGCTCCTTTAGCAACAGTATCTCGTATTTGGAAATCATCAATGATATATCCGAACGCAGGATGGAAGCCAGTTCCCTTTTAGCTACATAGGTGTGCAGATCTAATTCCGTCTTTCTCTTAAAAGATTGTTCACGTGACCAGCCTTAGAAAATGCAAATCTTCGGTGTCAAGTATGCGTAAGGCCTTAGGACATTTCTCAGCAACCCTCCATCCGTACTGCTCTTCCACCATAAAGCGGTCAAATACTACTATATCGGGTTGTAAACCTTCGACAAAAGCATCGAAAGAAGCATCGTTAAGCACTATAGCATGTTCTTTTATTCCTCTTTCTGCCAGAGGAAAGGAATATTTACTTTTTGCTGCTGCACATGCAAAATGTACCTCTCCTATCTGCGTGAAAGCTTCTACCAATTGCAATATACGCCACCCCGCTGCCGACGACTGTGGCTCCGGCCATACCAATCCTATAAAAAGTATTTTCATCTCCGATGATATATGCACAAAAATAAACCTTAATGCTAAGGTTTCACCTTCCAACAAGGAATTAAATATTAGTTTCGTAATTTTGTATCATATCATAAATAACATACATCTATGCTGGGCTTAAAATTATTGACAGACCCTCGATGGGCAAATATAGCAGAATCCAACCTTGAAGAAATATTATCGGATCACGCTTGGTGTGAACAAAAAGCAGCATCGAATGCCATAACCATCATCACCCAAAATCCTGAACATGAAGAGTTAGTGCATGAACTTACAGCTATAGCCATTGAAGAGTTGGGGCATTTTAAGATGGTCATCGACATCATAAAAGAAAGAGGATATACTTTAAGACGTGAGAGAAAAGACGATTACGTCAATCAATTATTGAAATTCTCGAAGAAAGACGGCTCCCGAAATCAGGCATTCATTGACAGGCTTTTGTTTGCAGCCATGATTGAAGCACGTAGCTGTGAACGCTTTAGAGTGTTAAGTCAAAATATTAAAGATGATTTTCTCAAAAAGTTTTATTACGATTTGATGGTCTCAGAAGCCAATCACTACACTACCTTTCTAAATTTCGCACGCAAATATACTATTGACGTAGACGTGGATAAACGTTGGAAAGAATGGCTTGATTTTGAAGGAGAGCTGATAAAATCCTACGGAACTAAAGAATATATTCATGGATAATATAAGTAAGCTAAAAAAGGAAGATAATATGTTTATCTTCCTTTTTATTTTCTCTTATGGATAGATAGCTTAAAACAAAAAAGCCTTATCGATATGGATAAGGCTTTTCTTTGTTTAATAAGGGTAGGCACCGACCTACTCTCCCACCTGTTACGGCAGTACCATCGGCTCTGGCGGGCTTAACTTCTCTGTTCGGAATGGGAAGAGGTGATCACCGCCGATGTAGGCACCTTAAGGTCTTTAATCTCTTTTTTGTATCACAACCTACTTAATTGTAAGCTTACTTACATTGACATTGTATTGAAAGAAAGAAAAGTTTCCGATTAAGACAACAGCGTATCTTATGCCTTGAAAGTCTACGGGCGATTAGTACTACTCGGCTTTGGTATCTCTACCTTTACACCTGTAGCCTATCAACGTCGTAATCTCCAACGACCCTATAGGGAAGTC
>NZ_JXAC01000266.1 GCF_000814685.1 Sphingobacterium sp. T2 | reverse complement strand
GACATGGCCGGATGCCACGATCCGTGGCGATGGAAAAATGGATGAATGTTTTTCAAAAAAATAATTGGACCTTGTCAAAAATAACTTAATTTTAAAGATTGGTCATACAGGCATCGTCATCGTCAACCGACAAACGGGAGAGATGCTCTTTTATGATTTCGGAAGGTATATCACCCCGCGAGGATACGGTCGTGCCCGCTCCAAATTTTCAGACCCCCTACTAGACATCAACTTAAAAGCCAAAATAGAAAACAACACCATCGTCAATCTGGAAGAAATAGTACAACTTTTCGAAGAAATGAAACCTGCCATGTATGGCGACGGAAGGCTTTTCTTTTCTATCGTTCATGGAATAAATTTCAACCTAGCAAAAGCTTATGGCGATGAATGCGTCGAGCAAGGCACGTACCCGTACGGCGCCGTAGCCAAGAACAACAACAACTGCTCTCGCTTCATCACACGCATGCTCATGAAATCCTCCAGAAAGTTCCACTTCTGGCACTACATCAACTTCCCTGAAACCATAAAATGCAGTCCCGTAAGTAACTTGGTCAATGCCGTGGACGACCGCATCATCTACTCCTACACCCCGGAAGAAGGATTAAAACGCTTCAAGATGAACCGCTTCCAATCGTTTTTGTTTTTGCTGAAACAGCTGGGAGACAATATCTCTTCGGCCAAAGCCTCCCAACTTCCGGACGACCTCATCATCGGAGGAATGACATACCGCTCCAAACCAATTACCATACCTAAAGACGCCCATTATCTGGGCGGTGTAGGAGATGGAGCTTGGTACACCATATCTCCATCAGAAAACGAGAATCAGTTTATTATCAAACGCTTTACCTCCTCAGGAAAACTGGAATATGTAGTAAGGGGCGAAACGACAGAACCATTCTCCCTAAACGAGCCTTGGGAGATAACATACGACAGCCACCTGCTTTTTACCCATGTACGACAACACGGAAGAAAAATAAGAATCAACCATCTGGAAAGGCTGGAAAGTCCCAAATACGACTTCGAAAATATCAAAGAACGTTACGCCTGATTACAACCGCCAGTCTATAGGTTGCTTGCCGTGTGCCTGCAAATAGGCATTGGCTTTAGAGAAGTGTCTACAACCGAAAAAACCCCTGTATACCGATAATGGAGAAGGATGTACAGTCTTCAATACCAGATGCTTACTAGCATCGATGAGCACTGCTTTCTGCTGGGCATAAGAGCCCCATAACAGAAATACCACATGCTCCAACTCGGAAGAAACCTTGGCTATAATCTCATCCGTAAAGCGTTCCCACCCTTGCTTTTGATGTGATGCCGCCTGATGTGCCCGCACGGTAAGCGTAGCATTGAGCAGCAATACCCCCTGCTTCGCCCATTTGGTAAGATCCCCTGAAGAAGGTATTTGAAATCCTTCGATATCCGTAGACAGCTACCGCAAAAATATTCTTCAGCGATGGAGGAAAGGCTATACCCTCTGGAACGGAAAACGAAAGCCCATGAGCCTGTCCCACATTATGATAAGGATCCTGCCCTAAGATTACGACCTTCACCTCCGAAAATGGGGTCAGACGAAACGCATTGAAAACCAATTCTTGAGGAGGATACACCTCATAACGTCTTCGCTCTTCCTGCACAAAGGCAGATAGCCTTTTCATGTATTCTTGCCTGAACAAAGGCTTAATAACGGGAGCCCAGCTTTCGTCATACAGTTTTTCCATACAACAAAAGTAATTAATTTACTCGTATAGAAAGGGTTGAAAAAAGCGCATTTATTGTCCAGAGAATGCTTTAATAATTTGCATAACTACTTAAATTAATGGATATTTGCGTGTTAGAAAATAGAAAAAGAGATGTCAAATTTAGTGCGTATTATTATTTGCTGTTTACTGTTGGTAGGTACAGTAGTGTTATTCTGGTTTGGATACTGGGGTTGGGGAATTCTAGGAATATTAATCACCATCATCGCGTGGGTTACCGTATTCTTTCACGAATACATGCTTATCGCACAATGGTATTTCCGCAAGCAAGATGTGGCTAATGCCGAAAAATGGCTAAGCAAGATTACCAACTACGAAAAACAACTGATTCCTGCACAACACGGATATTATCACCTTCTGTTAGGACTTATAGAATCACAACGGGCTCCATTGCAATCCGAAAAATATTTCAAAAAAGCTCTTTCCTTAGGTCTACATATGGATCACAACGTGGCCTTAGCTAAATTGAGCCTAGCAGGTGTCATGATGGCAAAACGCAACAAACGCGAAGCTGAAAAATATTTGCAGGAAGCAAAACGTGCAGATAAAAACAAATTGCTCGCCGAACAGATTAAGATGATGAAAGACCAGATGGGATTGCTCGATAAACAGCAGTTCCGTTACTCACGATAAACAAAATCCCCGAAATTCGGGGATTTTTTATTTTTTGTTTCCCTTTTGACTTATTTCCTTCCTTTTAAAATCTAATCGATAGTCTTCCTATCTAGCAGAATCGATTCATAACCAATATTTAGCTATTACATCCTGAAGGATTAATGTATAATTTACAAAATACTAAGAACAAGAAAATTTATTAAAGGAGGATAAGACCACAG
>NZ_JXAC01000265.1 GCF_000814685.1 Sphingobacterium sp. T2 | reverse complement strand
TGTCTGGAAAGTCCCAGCGTTCACTGAAGAATTTTCTCTGTAGCCATCATAGTGATGTATATCCCTGTTGTAAAGTGAAGTTATACTTAGGGGTTAGCCGTCTGGAGATACCTACATTTTCCTGCAGAAAACCATACGATCCCAATGATATTCTGGCGTCTGTCGTATTATCGTCCTGTTTAGTGACAATCTGTATTACTCCTCCGGAGTTGGCAGCGAAAATGGAAGCATCTGGCCCTTTGATTACCTGTACTTCCTGCAAGAAGTAGGGATCCAGTACATTGAGATAAGTATTTCCTCCAGCATCCGTCAAGGGCATATCGTTGATATAAATTTTGACATTCCGTATACCGAAGGGCGAACGGATGGTGCTGCCCCGTAGGGCCAACCGATAAGAGCCTGGAGAGCGTTCTTCCATGCGTACTCCCGCTACAGTATTCATCACGGCGGTCATAGAAATTTGTTGGTTTGCTTCTAAGGTCTTACGTCCTACAGTGTGCATACTGGCAGTGACAGCTATATCTGCCTGTTTGTTGAAATAGTGCTTTATTTCGACAGGTTGTAACTCAACTTTAATACTGTCTTGTATATGTTGCGAAGAGGCTATTATCGGAAAAAATAAGGTTAGAAGAGAGCATGCCAGTTTCATAGATTCGATTCTTTTCATCTTCTCTAAAAATAGGACTTTTTAAGGGTTAATGTAATGCTTATTTCATTTTTTACTATTTATCGACGAGCAATACGCTTCTATCAAACAATTTTGGGAATTTATTGTTATCTTAATAAAAACCAAAGAATTTAGCGTATGATTATAAAGCATAATGAGAGTGATTCCAAGGGTGCTTTCTTAGCTATTGAAGATAATGTTCAGATAGGAGAGATGACCTATTCCAAGGCCGGAGAGGGAAAGATTATTATAGATCATACGGAGGTTCATCCGGATCAGAAGGGTAAAGGGATTGGCAAGATTCTTTTATCCAAGGCTGTAGAATTTGCGCGTGACCACAACATAAAAATAGTTCCATTGTGTCCTTTCGCGAAGACTATGTTCGATAAGGACATAGATATTCGCGATGTTTTGGCATAAAGTATTTTTTAATTTGGGCTTGTAGTTAAAAAGTTCTTGAAAGTCATTTCAAGAACTTTTTTTATTTGCTAACTTAACCATTGCAGGAAATTATAAAGATGGATATTACGAAACGTTTTGATCGGTTGTTGGGTATTTATTTTTACCTTCAGTCCAAGCCTGTGCTGAAAGCTCAAGAGCTTGCCGACAAGTTCGATGTGAGTCTTCGAACCGTGTATCGTGATATCCGTTCGTTATTGCACGCAGGAGTACCTATCGTGGGTGAGGCCGGTATAGGGTATTCTCTGATGAGTACCTACAAGATTCCACCTATACGCTTTTCGGAACAAGAGGCATTGAGTTTTGGTGTTGCCGAGAAGCTTATGCGGCATTACCTTGATAAGGAGATGGGTGAACATTTCAGTAGTGCCCTTCGAAAGATGAAGGGGATGTTGCGGTTCGCGGAGAAAGAACATGTAGCTGACCTGGAAAGCAAAGTATTAATCAACAAACAGAAAAATTTTATCAACGAGAAAGTTCCGGCGGCGTTGGCAACTCTCTTCGAAAGTATGGTAAAAAAGAGACAGGTAAAACTTACTTATAAAGCTCTAGAAAGTGACTTGCAAGAGCGGCATATAGAAGTGATTGGAGTATTCCAAGAGGACCAGTTTTGGTATTTTATGGCTTATTGTCATCTTCGGAAGGCGGTACGACAGTTTAGACTCGACCGTATTGTGGATATACATCTTACAGAGCAACGGTATACCCAGCAACTTGAACCCTTGCATGTCTATCTTGAGCAAAGAAGAAAAAATCAGGAGAAGCAGATTGTTCGGATACGTACCAGTAGAGAGATGGCGCGCTATATGTATTGGGACCGCCAATATTTTGGTTTTGTGAGTGAAGAAATGAAAGATGACGGTGTGGAGATGCTCTTCCACACCGCCAATATCCACCATTTCGCCCGATGGATATTAATGTTTGCGGACGATGTGAAGGTGTTGGAGCCCTCCTTTCTGAAAGAGATGATGAGGGATGTCCTTCAGCGTGCTATAGCCAATTTATAGGATTTAGTACCTATCCCAGAAATAAGGAGGAGCAATACCTAAAGCTCTCAGATATACATATCCTTGACCTCTATGATGGATTTCGTTATCTATCATGTATAGAAAATTCTCAACAATTGGAAATTTGTATTCTCCAAAGAGATTGAACTCTTCATGAAATCTCTCCTCTGGGAGTTGATTGTATAGTTCGGCGATCTTTTGGGTGTCATAGTCCCATTGGGTCAACAATGCTTCCTTAGTAAGCAGTCCTTCGCGGTGTGTAAAAGGTGTAGTTCTGTTGAGAATCATATCTTCTAATGCGGGTACGGCAATAGACAACAGCTCATTGACCATTTTGGCGAAGGGGCGCATGCCTCCGATTGAAAATTCAAACAGTTCCTTTTCGGGAAATACTTCTATTGTTCTTTTTGTAAGGGTTCTATGTTCTAACCAATGTTTCAATAGTTCATCTTTTGTGATAATTTCTGTCTTCTTCATAGCTTGTTGGTTTTTGTTATACCAAAGCTAAGAGATGGAAGTGACAACAGTCTGTCAGCAGTTGTTTTGAATTTTTTAATAAAAAAGGAGCAAACGCTATTGCTTGCTCCTTTTCTATTTTTCCAATAGAAAGGTTAAATTTTCGGTTCTTGTTTGACTCAAACAATGAAAGCTTCCTAAACCCCAGATGATGTCTACGGAATTAATAC
>NZ_JXAC01000264.1 GCF_000814685.1 Sphingobacterium sp. T2 | reverse complement strand
TCATAGCTATATGAGAATATATACGTTCTTCCAAGGTGGTGAAGCAGTGAATGATAAAATGTTTTTCCACTTCATTCCAATCTGGAAGTATGTTATGGATTTGTAGGTAATCTTGTTTTGTGATGACAAGAAGCTGGCAGTCCACCAAGGCTTGCATGTTCCAGCGAGAAGGTTTATTGTACATAAAAGCAGGTAAGTCGGTGATGAAATATCCCGGAGTAGAAACCCATTGGGTGATTTCCCGATACGGAGTCTCCACGAAAATCCTGATATAGCCTTCCTGAAGAAAGGCTAGCTTGTTCGCTACTTTTTCTTTTTGTAGAAAGAAGTCTCCTTTCTTTATATTTTCTGTTTTGAACAGTGAGGTTATAGCCTGTATATCTTGTGTAGGTGAAATCTTAAAAAGTTGTCGTATTTGATGTTCTAATAAGTTGGTCATAGCAGAAAACGAGCTTTAATAGGCTGAAGAAAGATGTACTTTCAAATGTTTGATGGTATTTTTTCCTGCGGATGTGAAGCTAAGAAAGAAAGCGAAATCAAGACACAAGACTTTTGACTGTATTTTTCCTTGGCAAGCTCCGAAAGCACCGTGGGTGATGACAGCATCCAGTTCCATCTTATAGAAAGAGTGGTTGCTGGGAATTTCATGTTGTAGTGCCGCGAAGTCAAAAGATTGAAGCTTGCCGGCCACTTCAAAAGTGAACGTTTCCACCACCATAGCCCTTAGCACAGACCACTGTTGACTCCAAAGAGCTTCGGTAAACTCTTTGATGATACGTTTTTTCGGTGCGTTGTTACAATCCTTTGGTGCTAGGACTTCCATGGTCTTGCTGTTGGAATAGTTTGAAAGCTACTAGTATAAGAATTTTTTCCGAAAAAACTAGGACGTTAGAATATCGTTATCCAATCGGCCTGGATTTGGAGACGCTTAGGTTTGGAAGGGGCGTCCAAGTCAGGATAGTCGCCAATGCGCTCATTTTCATCCGTAATAAAGACAAACTGCCATTGGTTGGTAGCATCATGAAAGATTTCCCATCCGTTAAGAAGATCATGTTCGACAATCATATCAGGGTAGAGGGCTTGAATTTGCTGCACGCTAGCATTGGGATGAAGTCCATTGGTCGTAGTGAGGTTATTATGGATAGCGACAATGGAAAGAATGGTGTCCGTTTCCAGTTTGGGGATAAGCCCAAAGACGAGCTCTTTGTTCAGGTAATAGAGATAGCTTTTTCCCCCGCCATCAAAACCGAAGTTACCGGCCTCATCTTCGCCTTTGATAAGTCCTGTAAAAAGCTTTTCCGCTTCCTCTATTGTCATACCTATGTGTAAGGGACCTAAGCTGCCTTTTTGTATAGGAAACTTGTCAAAGTCAAACAATAAGCTGTCTGTCATTGATAGGCTGTCGGAGAGGGTTTCGGCATTTCCCATATCATTTGTTGAAGAATTTGTGTTCGGACGACAGGCCCAACAGATTAGCAGTAACGTTAAGGTCAATAGGTTTTTCATGGTATTTGCGTATAAAGAGTATATGTTATTTAAGTCTTACAAGGACTCCTTTTCGCTTTACAATATTCTTATAATCCCATTGAATATCTTTCGCTTTTAGTAACCATCGTTTTAAGTCATCCAAACTAATTTCTTGTATGGTCTGATAAAAGATGGAAGCATCTTTAAATTTTGGACCTGGGATTAAAGTCTCATCTTCAAAGTCGGCACCGCTCCAAAACATCAGGCGCAGCCCTTTCTTCTCTTTGCTATAGCCTACGATAGGATTTCCTTCCAGAAACCATACGGGATGTCCGTGCCATAATTTGTTCTCAGCTTCGGGGAGATGTTGACATATAGTTTGTGTCAAAAGATTGCAAATGGCTTTATCTTCGGCAGATAATCCTTCCTGATATTTGATTATTTGTGGTGATAAATTTTGCATACCTTCATTTTTTAAGATTTTCCAAAAGGCTTTCGAGCTGATTTAATCCGGCAGTAAATCCTTCTTTAAAACCCATTCCCATAGTCTGTTCTAGAGCCTCTGTATTACTGAAGAGCAGGGTGACTTTGATAGTAGTAATGGTGTTGTTTTCGTGAAAAGAGATATGCCAGTCGTTTTGAGGCAATTCAGGGGTCGTCACTCCCTGATCATCGCAGAAGTACCCTCTATAAGAGAAGGAAAGTTGAGGTTCTATATGGCTGAATTTAGCTTTAGCCCAATGACGTTCACCATCCGGCCCTACCATGGCGTACAGCCATTGGCCCCCTTCCCGGAAGTCCATGCTTTTTGTTTCAGCATTCCAAGGCTTTGGTCCCCACCACCTGTCCAGAAGGTCTTCAGATGTCCATGCCTCCCACAACAATTTGAGGGGAGCTTCATACTCACGCCGGACATTAATGATATTCTTTTTTGGTTCTATAGAAAATTCATAAAGCAGGTTTTCTTGCATCTTTATTGATGTTTATGTAGGATTATTGGAATAACAAAAAAAAGTGCACATATGTTTTATGCTTGAATTAATAGTTTGCTAACGCAGCAGAAAGGATGTCAAAGTTTTCTTTGTCGAAAGCAACTAAATTAATTTTTTCTAAAATGGAGTCTTTTTGTAAGAATGTAATTATAGTTCGTATGGCTATAATCGCTGCTTTTTCTTTTGGAAAGCCAAAGATTCCGGTGCTGATGCAAGGAATAGCCATTGTCTTGCATGTATATTGAGTAGCCAGCTTTAAAGCACTATAATAGCATTGGGCGAGAAGCTCTTCTTCGTGTTGAGATCCTCCTCGCCATATGGGACCCACGGCGTGAATTACGTATTTGGCAGGAAGATTTCCTGCCGAAGTAATCACGGCTTCGCCGGTGGGACAGATACCCCGGTTGGCAATGATTTTTTGACATTCCTGCAAGATGGTAGGACCTCCGGCACGGTGTATGGCACCGTTTACGCCGCTTCCATCTGAAAGTTGAGAATTTGCCGCGTTGACGATAGCATCAACATGTATTGTGGTGATATCTCCCGCTACTATACATATCTTGGATTTAGCTTGTATGCACATGTTATTTTTGCTGTGGATACACCAATTCCCAAAGATGTCCGTCCGGATCGGTTATATAACCTATATAACCTCCATATTTGCGGTCTATGGTTGCTTCCGCAGGTGCCGTACCGCCATAGAGAGGTGCGTTTTGCAGGGCTAGGTCTACATCTTCTTGCGAGTCCAAAGCACAGCTTATAAAGGCTCCCACTTGGTTGGTAGGAAAATACGATAATCTTCGTGCACGTTTACTGTATTCTTCGAAGGCAGCCTGTTCCATCAAAAAGAGAGAAAGATGTGGTAGCTCTATTGTCACAATACCCTTTTCATTATCTAATTCTTTAAGGCCAAATACATGCTCGTAAAAATGCTTAGTTCTCTCCGAATTTTTAATTGGTAGGCAAAGTACAGTGGTTCTAATTTTCATAAATAAACAGTTTAGCTTTAAAGAATTGGTTACCGTTAACTGTGTGAAAATATGGTCTTGGAAGGCTTTGATACAGCCTCCTTTATAAATATAACAATTTATCGGCTTTTGGAAAAGGAGGTGAGCTTAAAATAACTTAATTCAATTTCATGTTGTATGGGAATGTTATCGTAACCTGTCAAAGGGATGGAGGGTTTTATTTTGCGGGCATGATCCACAGCGTTTAGATGTATGTCGGTAATTGTGAATTGTCTTTTTGATGGAATCAGGCTGACCTTVGGAWGAATACAGTAAAACGTGCACGAAAGATTAATCGTATTTTTCCTACCAACCAAGTGGGAGCCTTTATAAGCTGTGCTTTGGACTCGCAAGAAGATGTAGACCTAGCCCTGCAAAACGCACCTCTCTATGGCGGTACGGCACCTGCGGAAGCAACCATAGACCGCAAATATGGAGGTTATATAACCGATCCGGACGGACATCTTTGGGAATTGGTGTATCCACAGCAAAAATAACATGTGCATACAAAGCTAAATCCAAGATATGTAATAGATAGCGGGAGATATCACCACAATACATGTTGAT
>NZ_JXAC01000263.1 GCF_000814685.1 Sphingobacterium sp. T2 | reverse complement strand
GCATCCAGATAACACAAGTATGCATAGTAATAGATGGAAGCGGAATATAAGACGGCGTTGAATGAATTCGAACGTCTTAATGGTTCCAAAACTTTCGAATCTACTTATCCTTATTATATTACGGCCCTGTACTTCTTGGATAAACGTTATGATGATGTGTTGAGCTATGCTTTGCCGATATTGGAGAAAACAAAGCAGGAATATGAGACGGAGATGATCCGTATCATTGCGGCCACGTATTTCATTAAAGGCGACCTTGCCAAATCCAAACAGTATTACGACAAGTTCCAACAGCAGGATCAGGGCAAAACCCAAAACAATCAGGATAGTTATCAAATAGCTATATCGCCTATAAATTAGGAGACTACAAGAAAGCTATTGCTGAATTTGAAAAGATGGATGAGCCTGATGCGTATTATCAAAGCGCGATGATAGCCTTGGGTGATGCGTATATCAAAACAGGAAACAAACAGGGGGCTCGCAACGCCTTCTTCAAAGCTTCCAAATTAGACTTTGATCCTAAGCTTCAGGAAGAAGGGTTGTTCAATTATGCCAAGCTATCTTACGAGTTGGAATTTCATCAGGTAGCTTTGGATGCTATCCAAGAGTATCTGGATACTTATAAGAGTACCAATCCTTCACGTAGGGAGGAAGCAAAGACCTTACATGCCGAAGTGTTGTTGAGTACAAAAAATTATCGTCTGGCAGTAGATGTGTTGGAATCATTCCCTCTTACTACCAAAGAAGCTAAGGCCGCATACCAAAAAGTAACCTATTATCGCGGTCTTGAATATTATAACGAGCGGGCTTTCGAAAATGCTATTTCTATGTTTATGCGTTCGGAAGCTAATCGTTATGACGAAGAGATTTATGCGTTGGCGATTTATTGGAAGGCTGAAGCGATGTATGAAGTACGGAAGTACAAAGAGGCTGTTACCAATTTCAATAAATTCTTGCAGCTTCCTGCTGCTCGTAAGACCGAAGTGTATCACTATGCCAACTATGCGTTGGCCTATGCAGCCTTCCGTAATGACAACTACAATACGGCAGCCAATTATTTTGAAAGATTTCTTGCTGGAGGCGGAAAAGATGGCATTGACCTCAATACGCGCAACGACGCTATAGCTCGTCTTGCAGACTCTTACTTTGCTACCAAAAACTATGGCAAGGCCATGTCTTACTATGATAGGCTTATAAATAGCAATGCGCCAAGCCAAGATTATGCACTATTCCAACGTGGTATTATTCAAGGTCTACAAGGTAATAATGATGCTAAGATTGCAACATTAAACTCTGTAATTGCTAAATATCCAAAATCGAATTATGCCGATGACGTAGCCTTCGAGATTCCTTATACATATTTCTTGATGGGACAATACGACAAGGCAATTGCAGGATTACAGGCGATGGTGGAAAAATACCCACGTAGCTCGTATGTGCCACGCGCTTTATTAACTATCGGTTTGGTACAATATAATCAAGATAATACCGATGCAGCACGTGCTACTTTTGAGCGTGTTGTAAGTCAATATGCTACTACAGATGAAGCGAAGCAAGCAATTCGTTCTATAGAAAATATTTATTTAGATAAAGGAGATGCTTCGGGATATATCCGATACGCTACTTCTACTAATATTGGTAACCTGTCTCAAGCAGAACAAGACGCACATACGTTTTCAATCGCACGTAATCTATTTGAAAGAGGAAATTACCAAGGAGCTGTAGAGGCAGTGAATGCTTATTTCGATAAATTTCCAAAACCTATCAACGAAAAGTTTGCCCGCTATATCCGTGGGGAGAGCTACGCGCAGCTAGGTAAAGATAGTGAAGCACTTCACGACTTCAACATTATTCTGAATGATTGGACGTCGGCATACACGGAAAAAACATTGATTAGTGTGTCTAAGCTTCACCTGCGCAACAAAGCATATAATGAAGCGGTACAAATTCTTAAAAAACTCGAACTCACTTCAGAGTATAAAGAAAATTATGGCTACGCCATCAAAAACCAGTTGATCTGCTACTATAATATTGGAAATGACATTGAACCTTAAACTACGCAAATCTTCTTAAAGAATATGAGAA
>NZ_JXAC01000262.1 GCF_000814685.1 Sphingobacterium sp. T2 | reverse complement strand
AGTATCAGAGGCAGATTCAGAGAAGGCTTTGACAAAGAAAAACCTTTCGTGCCTAACGAGATAACTACCGTAAAACTTACCCTTCCCGATGTGGCTCATACCATCAAGAAAGGACATAAACTGATGATCCAAATTCAGCACACATGGTTCCCATTGGTGGACCGAAACCCTAATCAAATGATAGATATCTTTAAAGCCAAAAAAGAAGATTATATCAAAAATACACACCGCCTGTATTTCGATCGCAACAACCCAAGTAGCATAACCTTTTCCGTATTATAAAACCAAAAAGGCAAGATTGAATCTTGCCTTTTGACTTTTCTAGCCATTTAGGGATAGCCTTTACTTCCTTTCTCTCGATCTATTTATCCATAGATGTCTCTAAAGGTGCATGCACATCCCTTGGCGTTAAGTAATCTCTCACTTATGGTAAAAGTAAGAGTAATGATGAAACTATTTATTATTTACGTTCCCTTTCCTCTTAGAGTATTATTCTCGTAAGAAGTGTAATCATAAGTAGAACCAGATTTTGTGAAATGATATTCTCTATTGATGGTGTTCGCACTGTTACGCTTAAGTTCTTTGAAACTATCTCCTGAATATATAAATACTACTATCTATCGGAAGAAAATCATAAGGGGACTTCATAGCAATGTATTTCAGACTGTACGGTGATTTGTCCGTTACTTGGTCCACAACCTTGCTATCTTTCTTACAGGATAAGATTAAAAGTACCCTATAAAACCCAGCATAATGTAAATACGTTTCATAGCGTTAAATATTTATTATAGGCTAAAATTAATCACAACCTATTTATCCTGAAATGGTGATTTATCACTATAAGACGTAAACATTATCTCCCAAAATACATAAAAAAGATGGGAATCTTTAAAACCATCCCATCTTCTTATCTCTCATCAGCCGATGGACCGTAAATTCCAGGGAGAGGAAGATTCAACATTCGCATATACACCGTCAATTGTCCTCGATGATGAATAAGATGATTTTGAATAATAAAACGGAATCCACCGATCTTTGGTAGCTGCACGATAATATGCTCTCCAGACTTAAGGGTCCATATCTTTTGCCAATCCTCATCCGTCATTTTTTCTATAGCCGACACATTACCCGCATAACTGTCATTCAACATAGCCTTTAAGTCCTGAACAGTCTTTGCTATCTGCGGCTTATACATAGTCTTAAAGTCAAAAACTTCCTCAGTCAAAGCATTTTTCACCCAATTGTGTAAATCCACAATATGT
Organism: Sphingobacterium sp. T2; assembly: GCF_000814685.1. Taxonomy (GTDB): domain Bacteria; phylum Bacteroidota; class Bacteroidia; order Sphingobacteriales; family Sphingobacteriaceae; genus Sphingobacterium; species Sphingobacterium thermophilum. Next base: position 1,214 of record NZ_JXAC01000262.1, on the reverse strand, counting down.
GTCGCCAACTCGCCCAACGTCATCGATTTCTCGTGTGGTTTAAAGGATAAATGCTCATCCTGAAGTACACTCAAGAGACGTCTTGTATTTTCAGTTTCTCTTTCTATTTCAATTAATATTCCCTTATTAATACTCATAGTGCTTAGAATTTTTATTATCAAATATAAGGAAATAAACACCTTGAAATACTGAAAAAATTCATAAAAAAGTCAGCACTTAAGTTAAACATTTGTTTAACTTTGTCGCCCATGAAACTCAGTGAAAAGCAATTGGAGATTATCCGCATAGCCCAAACCATGTTTGCAAAAAACGGATTTGAAGGCACTTGCGTACGCGACATTGCACAGGAGGCCGACATCAACGTGGCTATGATCAACTATTATTTCGGTTCGAAAGAAAATCTTCTTGAAACCATCATCAAGTGGGGCATAGAGACATATAAGCTCAACCCTTCTCAGTACGAGTCGGAGGAAGATCCCATTTATCGCTTGGAAAAAATGGTAGAACATTATGTTTCTTCCAAAATCAACAATCCCTCTGTTTACCAGATTTTAATCTCGGAAGCCTCCATAAGAAAGAGAAAGATAAACGAAGAGCTTTTTACAGAACTACGTAAGCATAATATTGAATGTATTCGTCGTGTGATTGAATATGGCGTACAAAAAGGAACATTCAATAGTCCCATCAACGCTACATAAGAATGTAGAACAAAAAAAATAATTCCTTTCACGACCTCAAATAGAGATAAATTCAAGAGCATATGTTTAGTAAGATAAATAAAGGAGGTTTAAATTCTTAGGTTAGAAAAGCACAATCCCAATATGTTAAGCAGGGAAATAATGGAATATATCTAGGAAGTGTTGTAAAACAAAAAAGCCTTATCGATATGGATAAGGCTTTTCTTTGTTTAATAAGGGTAGGCACCGACCTACTCTCCCACCTGTTACGGCAGTACCATCGGCTCTGGCGGGCTTAACTTCTCTGTTCGGAATGGGAAGAGGTGATCACCGCCGATATAGGCACCTTAATGTTCTTTAATCTCTTTTTTGTATCACAACCTACTTAATTGTAAGCTTACTTACATTGACATTTATTGAAAGAAAGAAAAGTTTCCGATTAAGACAACAGCGTATCTTATGCCTTGAAAGTCTCGGGCGATTAGTACTACTCGGCTTTGGTATCTCTACCTTTACACCTGTAGCCTATCAACGTCG
>NZ_JXAC01000261.1 GCF_000814685.1 Sphingobacterium sp. T2 | reverse complement strand
TACCTTTTTAATTTTATCCGCCTCTTGGGTAAAATTCTTTAAATCAATCTGACGCAATATAATGCCGGATCGTTTCAATCTTTCTTCCAGCTTATCCAATAGCATCACCGACCGAAGGTTTGCATTTTCCGAACGCACCAGATAAGCTCTTAAATCAACCTGCTTTGTAAATCCGTAATTGTCTACCAGCTCATTATAATACGGTCGGTTATAAGGCATCATAGCCATCGGTGGCAGGTCAAACCCTTCGATCAACATGCCGCAAGTTTCGTTGGTAGAAGGATTTACGGGACCAAAAATCTTGTTTCCTCCTTTGGATTTCACCCACTCGACCGCTGTGTCAAACAATTTGTCGGCTACTTCCTGATCATTGATACAGTCGAAAAAACCGAATTGCCCTTCCGAAACATTGTAATACTGATTATATACATTGTTCCAGATAGCGGCGATACGTCCTACAATCTTCTTGTCCTTGTATGCCAGAAAAAGCTGAGCCGACGAATTCTTATAAAAAGGGTGTTTGTCTGGATTCAACAAATCATCTTGCGCCATGAAAAGCTCAGGCACATAATTTGGATCCCCCATATACAAATCATGCGGAAAATCAATGAATTCCGCACGTTGTTTTTTTGTTGTTACAGGTATGATATTAATCATTTCCTTTTATTTTTGGATCTTTCATTATCCAACAAAAGACTCTACTTCTGCTGTTTTGAAGATTTTAGCCATCTTTTCAACAGCCTCTTCAATTTGGTCGAATGTATGGGTAGCCATCAATGAGAATCGAATCAACGACTCTTCGGCAGGAACTGCCGGTGCCACCACAGGATTTACGAATACACCATTATCTTGAAGTGCTTTAGTCACATAGTACGTCTTATCGTTGTTACGAACGAAGATCGGAAGAATAGGACTTTCGGTATGTCCCAGATCGAAGCCATTATCCAACAACAATTTCTTCGCGTAGTTTGTATTTGCCCAAAGTTTTTCGATATGTTCAGGCTCTGATTGGATGATCTCTAAAGCTTTCAGCGTAGAGGCTACAGAAGCTGGAGTCATACTTGCCGAGAACATCAAAGAACGGGCTCTATGTTTAAGGTACTCTATAGTATCTTTATCCGCAGCTATAAAACCTCCTAAAGAGGCAAGGGACTTACTGAAAGTACCCATGATCAAGTCTACTTTGTTTTTCAGACCGAAATGGCTTTCAGTACCGGCACCTCGCTCACCGATAACACCCAAACTGTGGGCATCATCACACATCACAGCAGCATCAAACTCTTCGGCCACTTTCACCAGCTCTGGAAGTTTTACAATATCACCTTCCATACTGAAAATACCGTCGGTAGCGATAAGCTTGAAACTCTCTTCCGGAAGACGAGACAGCTTAGCTCTTAGGTCTTCCATATCATTGTGGGCATACTTGATAACTTTCGAAAATGAAAGTCTACTCCCATCTATGATTGAAGCATGATTACGCTCATCCAACAAGATATAGTCATTACGACCAGTGATACATGACAAAGGACCTAAATTAGATTGAAAACCCGATACTGAAAAGAACCGCCGCTTCCTTCCCTACATAGTCTGCTAATTTTTCCTCTAATTCAACATGAATATCTAAAGTTCCGTTCAAAAATCTAGAACCTGCACAACCGGTACCATATTTTGCTAATGCATCTTGAGCGGCCTTGATAATACGAGGGTCTGTGGTAAGACCTAAATACGAGTTAGAGCCAAACATCAACACCCGCTTTCCATCAATCATCACTTCGGTATCTTGCTTAGATTGGATAGGTCTAAAATAGGCATACAATCCGTTTGCTTTTATAGGCTCTAGTTGTTCTTGAAGAAACTTAGACGTTCTTTCACTTAACTTTCCCTTGCTCATGCTATAGATATTTCTATTAATGCGATTTTAATTTACTTTTTGACTAAAATCCAATATTCGTCAAAAGTACAGCTTAATATCGTCTTAGTATCAAGAGATAATAAACTTTTACTTTATTATAACATTCTTACAAAGACCGATACACCACCGACTTATGATGAGTATAGAACTTCTATCAAAACGTGCAAACTTACAAAACTTTGGCCGATTATTTACAATTTTCTAATCTTATAAATATCATAAAGTTAAATTATTGTTAATATACTAACAAGATTATCCAAATAAAAATGAATATTTTATTTTAGTAAATTTGCAACCTAACGAACATTAACATGGCTATATCATCACAAGTCAAACAATAAAAAATAAAAGAGCATCATTTGATTACCACCTGCTAGACAGGTATGTGGCGGGCATTCAGCTTCTGGCACGGAGATCAATCTATCCGAGAGGGGAAAGCCAATATTAACGATAGTTYMTGTACTTTCTTCGAAGACGGGCTTTACATCCGTAATATGCATATAGCGGAATATTCGCATGGCTCCTTTACAATCATGAAGCCAA
>NZ_JXAC01000260.1 GCF_000814685.1 Sphingobacterium sp. T2 | reverse complement strand
GGTTAGTGGGAGTCTCAATTAGAGTGTTAGAAATTATTAACTTGAAGTGTCTGATAGAAATAAAAATGGATGAAATCAAAAATAGTATTATCAGTAACGAATTCTAAGGGCTTTATTAATCAAGCAGAGCAATTTGAGAGAGAAGTTGCAAGTGCGGATGTATCTAACATATAAAATTATCAGAAAAGGTCAATTTGCATACAATCCGTCTCGTGTAAATGTTGGTTCATTAGACCTATTAAGAAAATTTGATATTGGTATTCTAAGTCCTATGTATGTGGTTTTTGAAACCGATCAAAAGAATTTAATACCAGAATATTTATATTATTTATTAAAAACTAATTGGTTTTATGGGCATATTCCAATGTTTGTACAAGGTAGTGTAAGAGACAGTTTGTCCTTTGACGGTCTATGTGGAATGAAATTCTTTATTCCTTCCATCGAAGAACAAACCGCCATTGCAGAGGTCTTGCAAACGGCCGATAAAGAAATCGAGTTGCTCAAAACCAAAGCAAAGCAGTTGAAAGAGCAGAAGAAGGGGTTGATGCAGCAGTTGTTGACGGGGAGAAAGCGTCTTTTGTAAGGGCAGACCTAATTGTCTGCCCAATAAAAAGGAAAATAATATGAACAAATACAATCCAAACATTCACCACCGTAAATCCATCCGCCTGAAAGGATATGATTATTCGCAGGCGGGGTTGTTTTTTATTACCATTTGTGTGCAGGATAGGAAATGTTTGTTTGGTGAAATTGTGAATGGTGCAATGATATTGAATGATGCAGGACAGATGGTGGAAAAATGGTATCGTGAATTAGAAAATAAATACCCCGACAAAAAATGCCATGAAATGGTGGTAATGCCCAACCATTTCCATTGTATCATTGAAAATGTCGTAACCGTAGGGGCAGATCTGCGTGTCTGCCCCTATGATACCCCCAACCAATCCATAATCACACCAACCGTTTCGATTGATGCACCAACCGTTTCGGGCGATGCACCACCCGTTTCGGGCGAACACAAAGGTTCGCCCCTACATCGGGCGGTGCAATGGTTTAAAACCATGTCCACAAACGAATACATCCGTGGGGTTAAAAATTTGGGATGGGAACCATTCAATGGCAAATTGTGGCAACGCAATTATTGGGAACATATCATTCGTGATGAACAATCCTATCAACGCATTTCAGAATACATAATCAACAATCCGAAAAATTGGAACAACGATAAATTTTATAATCAATAAAATTTGAAAATATGCCACGTAAAGAGATACATGTAGTTCCCAAATTCCAATGGTGGTTGGGATACTAAAAGAAACAATGCTCAAAGAGCGTCCAAGCATTTTAATGCCAATAAGGAAATTAAATGTAAAGTAATTTATTAGAGAATTTATTAGAGAATTTATTAGAGTTAAACATATTTCAATATCTTAATCCATGCCATTCACAGAAGACAATATATCACAATTACCGGCGCTTAAATTATTGTGTCATTTAGGCTATCAATACCTATCACCTGCGGAAGCATTAACAATGCGCGAAGGGAGAGAAAGTAATGTTATCCTTACGGATGTTTTACGGGAGCGCTTGCACCATATCAATCAAATAAAACTGGGTCGTAAAACCGCCCAATTTAGTGAAGCCAATATTGAAAGAGCTATCCAGAAGCTCAAGGACGTTCCTTTGTCCGAAGGATTGGTGCAGGCTTGCAATCAGACCTATAATCTTTTGGTTTTTGGTCTGGCTTTGGAGCAATCCATTGATGGCGATAAGAAAAGTCATACCATCCAATACATCGATTGGGAAAATCCAGAGAATAATATCTTCCACCTTACGGAAGAGTTTTCGGTAATGCGTACCGGTCGTAAGGACACTTACAGACCGGATATAGTCCTTTTTGTGAATGGGATTCCATTGGCGGTTATCGAGTGCAAAAGTCCTACCATCAAAGAGCCCATCAAACAGCTATTTCGCAACATATCCGCAATCAACAAGAAAATGGTATTCAACACCTCTATGTTTATAGCCAAATCTTAATGGCACTTAGTCTGACAGAAGCAAAATACGCCACTACCAATACCAAAGAAGAATTCTGGGCAGTATGGAAGGAAAAAGAACGAGCGATATCAAAATACGATTCAGGAATTGGTGAATCGTCCATTGGCCAGTGAGTTGGTGGATAAACTTTTTGCTCATCCTGATATCAGAACCGTTGCAGACAGAAAAAGCTTTGAAGAAAAATATGCTTTGCCCGTAGCGCCTACCGCTCAGGATATCCAATTATATGGCTTGGCCGCACCCGAACGTTTGTTGCAAATCGTAAAGGAATTTATTTTGTTCGAAGGAGGTGTGGTGAAAAAAGTAGCCCGATTCCAACAGTTTTTTGCCATCAACAAAATCATGAAGCGCATCAAGCCCATTCGCAATGGCAAACGCAAAGGCGGGGTAGTATGGCATACTCAAGGAAGTGGTAAATCCTTGACCATGGCTATGCTGGCCAGAAAGATAAAGCAGGAAATTCTGAATCCGCAAATCATCATTGTCACCGACCGTACCGATTTGGACCGTCAAATCACAGAAACTTTACGTAAAGTAGAGATTGATGTACTGAATGCAGGTTCAGGCAAGCAGTTGATAAGTTTATTGCAAGGTAATGGAGATTTTGTAGTTACAACAATTATCAACAAGTTTGATGCTGCCGTTAAAAATTTGGCGCACACACAGGCAGATAGTCCCAATATTTTTTGTGTTGATAGATGAGGCACATCGTACCCAGCACGGGGTCTTCAATGTCAATATGGAGCGCGTATTGCCCAATGCCTGCTTTGTGGTATTTACCGGTACGCCATTGATGAAAAAGCAAAAGAACACCGCAGAAAAATTTGGGGGTATTATCGATACCTACACCATTGTGGAGGCAGAACAAGACGGTGCGATTGTACCGATACTGTATGAAGGTCGTTTGGCGCTACAGGATGTCAATAAATCTGCTTTGGATAGAGGAGTTGACTTAGTGATGGAAGATTTGGAAGAATATCAGAAAGTGGACTTGAAGAAAAAAATGAGCAAAGCCAATCTGATTTCCAAAACCGACCAAAACATTTATCAAATTGCCTTCGATATCAGCAAGCATTTCCAAGAGAATTGGGCTTAGACAAAACAGGCCAGCATTCCGGATTCAGAGGGATGGTGGTTTGCCCCGATAAATCTGACGGCTGTTAAATCACAAAAAAGCCTTTGTAACCTTAACAATTGGAAAG
>NZ_JXAC01000026.1 GCF_000814685.1 Sphingobacterium sp. T2 | reverse complement strand
GCGTTCGAAATATCCGAATTCTTCTTTTCCCCCGATCACTAGATATGACCATTGGGGGCGAGTAGCCACACTACGTAGATGCTTTTTGTTGCTCAAAGGGTAAAGTTCCCAATAAAAGCCGTCGTAGACGAGCAGACCTTCGTTGTTGGCCGTATAGATGAATCCATCAGGTCCCTGTGCTATGCTCCAGTTTTGATTTCCAGCCTTATACTGGGCTTTGGTAAAATTTTGAATATAGGGACTTCCGAAGGAAGATATAGTTTGGGCTCGAGATTGTTGTAAAACGAAAAATAAAGATGCTATAAGGAAAACTATACGTATCATAACTTTCGGTTTTGCCACTGTAGGAAGAATCTTATTCATTTACAATTGGTAAGGTGAAAGTACTAATCAAATGGCAGGGAAGCAAATAATCCCCAGTTTTATTTAAAAATTGCAGCTAAAAAATAGCTTTTCATATAGCATAAAATCTATGATAAAAAAAGTATATTTGCCCTTTAATTGAAGGCATAGAACCTGTATGAAGCATATACGTAATTTTTGTATTATCGCACACATCGACCATGGTAAGAGTACCTTGGCGGATAGATTATTAGAGTACACAAACACGATTTCCCAGCGAGAGGCTCAAGACCAGTTGTTGGATAATATGGATTTGGAGCGTGAACGTGGTATTACGATCAAAAGTCATGCTATCCAAATGGATTATTACCAAGATGGTGAGCATTATGTGTTGAACCTTATCGACACGCCGGGACACGTTGACTTTTCTTACGAGGTATCTCGTTCTATCGCGGCATGTGAAGGTGCTTTGTTGATAGTAGATGCTTCTCAAGGTATTCAGGCACAGACCATTTCCAATCTTTATTTAGCGTTGGAACACGATTTGGAGATTATTCCTATTCTCAACAAAATGGATTTGCCGGGCGCTATGCCAGAAGAAGTAAAAGACCAAATCATCGACCTTATCGGCGGAAAACGGGAAGATATTATTCCTGCCTCAGGAAAGACAGGAATGGGAATTCCTGAAATTTTGCGTGCCATCGTAGAGCGTATCCCCGCACCACAAGGTGATCCAAAGGCTCCTTTGCAGGCCTTGATTTTTGACTCGGTATACAACTCTTTCCGAGGTATCATGGCTTATTTTAAGGTAGAAAACGGTGAAATCCGTAAGGGCGACAAAGTTAAATTTATCGCTACAGGAAAAGAATATATAGCAGATGAGGTGGGTACATTGAAGTTGAATCAGGTATCTAAAGATGTTATTCGTACGGGCGATGTAGGATATATCATTTCGGGTATTAAAGATGCTCGTGAGGTAAAGGTAGGTGATACTATCACCCATGTGGACAGACCTAGTCCGGAAGCCATCAAAGGGTTCGAAGAGGTAAAGCCTATGGTGTTTGCAGGAATCTATCCTGTCGATACGGAAGATTTCGAAGAGTTGCGCGAGTCTATGCATAGACTGCAGCTCAACGACGCCTCCTTAGTGTTCGAGCCTGAATCTTCGGCAGCTTTGGGCTTCGGATTCCGATGTGGTTTCTTGGGTATGCTTCATATGGAGATTATCCAGGAGCGCTTAGAACGTGAGTTCAACATGACGGTGATCACTACCGTGCCTAACGTGTCTTATAAAGCCTATCTGACAAAAGACAATGAAGAGGTTATAGTACATAACCCTTCGGATTTGCCGGATCCGAGCAAGCTGGCTTCTATAGAAGAACCTTATATTCGTGCCAACATCATTACCAAGGCAGAATTCGTAGGGTCTGTGATGTCATTGTGTATACAGAAACGTGGAACTATCGTAAGCCAATCTTATCTGACAGCAGACCGTGTGGAATTGGTGTTCGAAATGCCTATGGGCGAGATCGTCTTCGACTTCTATGACAAGTTGAAGTCGATTTCCAGAGGTTATGCATCGTTCGACTATCATCAGATAGGATACAGACCTTCGGACTTGGTGAAATTGGATATTCGTCTGAATGATGAACCTGTAGATGCGCTATCTTCGCTGATACATCGTAGCAATGCTTACGAGTTTGGAAAGAAAATCTGTGAGAAGCTGAAAGAACTGTTGCCGCGTCAGCAATTTGAAATACGTATTCAGGCTTCTATCGGCGCTAAAATCATTGCCCGTGAGACTATTTCTGCATTACGTAAGGATGTTACGGCAAAATGTTATGGTGGGGATATTTCGCGTAAGCGTAAGCTATTAGAAAAACAGAAAAAAGGTAAGAAGCGTATGCGACAGGTAGGAAATGTTGAAATTCCACAATCTGCATTTATGGCTGTATTGAAATTGGATTCGTAGTAAATTAATCAACCTAAAATAAATAGTAATGAGATTATTAGACGGTAAAGAAGTATCCGCTAAGATTAAGGAAGATATTAAAAAGGAAGCTGCTGAGTTTGCTGCAAAGGCAGGGCGTAAGCCTCACTTGGTAGCTATTTTGGTAGGTAACGATGGAGGTAGCGAAACGTATGTTGCCAGTAAGATGCGCAACTGCGAGTTGGTGGGTTTTGACTCTACGAACATACGCTACGATGAAAATATTACGGAAGAAGAGCTGATAGCCAAGATCAAAGAGATAAATAAGGATGACAAGATTGATGGACTTATAGTTCAGCTTCCGCTACCTAAGCATATTGATCCAGAGAAAGTAACGGAAGCTATTGATTATCGAAAAGATGTGGATGGCTTTCATCCGATAAACTTGGGCCGTATGCAGCGCAACTTACCTTGCTTTATTCCTGCTACGCCGTATGGCATTATGTTGATGTTGCAACACTACGGAATTGATACAGCGGGAAAGCATGCCGTGGTAGTCGGACGTAGCAATATAGTAGGGTCACCGATGAGTATTTTGTTGGCCAGAAACAGCAATCCTGGCAATTGTACCGTAACCTTGACACATAGCCGCACCCAAAATCTTAAAGAGGAGGTTCTGCGAGGCGACATCGTAGTTGCAGCTATAGGGAAGAAAAATTTCATCACAGCAGATATGGTGAAGGAGGGTGCTATAGTTATCGATGTGGGCATCAACCGTGAGGTCTCTACTTCTACAAAATCAGGATACAAACTTTATGGCGATGTAGATTTCGAAAATGTGTCCAAAAAAGCGTCATGGATAACGCCGGTACCTGGTGGTGTAGGACTGATGACCATCGTAGGTTTGTTGAAAAATACCTTGGAAGCTGCTAAGGGCACCATCTACACTAAATAATATTTTGGCATACATATTGTTTCTCATTACAAGTTATATTTAAACTTATTACTATGAGAAGATTAGCTTATCTAGCCCTAATGGCTGGAACGTTGACATTTGCGGCATGCAGCAATAATCCATCAAAAGACAGAAACAACGATGGAGAAGTTTCTGCAGGAGAACATTTAGATCATGCGCATGATCAAATGGATGAGGCGGCACATCAGGCCTACCACGAAGCCGAAGACAATTATAATAAAGCGAAAGCTGAATTGGATGCAGCCATAAAAAAAGGCGATAAAAATGCCGAAGAAGCGGCCCGTAAAGCATTAGCCGACGCTGAAGCGGCATGGGAAAAGACTAAAGCTAACCTCAAAGAGGCTGGAGATAAGGTGGAAGAAGGGTTTAACGATGCTGTGGACGACTACAAAAGATGCTAAGCTAAAAAGACCAGTGACGCCATAAGAAAATACGGCAGAAGAAGACAGGTAGATAAAATTGAAAGCGGAGCGCAGAAGGTGGGCGATGCAGCAAAAGATGCAGCAGACAAAGCCAAAGAAAAGGCTAATCAGCTGAAGAAATCTTTACAATAATTTAGATAATATTAAGTAGGGAAGCGTCTATCCTCGATAGACGCTTTATTATTATATACTGTGATGAACAAAGATGAAATATTAAAGGCCTGCTTTGATCTAGTACACAAAAAGATTGAAGAAGTGAATATGGCTATTCAGACGGCCAATCATAGTCTTGTAGAAGAGGATAAAAGTAGTGCCGGAGATAAATATGAAACGGGAAGGGAGATGATCCAACAGGACCTGAACCGTTATGAACAACAGCTTAAAGTCCTAACACAAGATTTGGATTTGTTGCAACGTATCTTGGCAGTCTCAGGAAACACGGACAGATGCTGTTGGCTTAGGCTCTTTGGTGAAAACGGATAAATCTATCTTTTTCTTGGCTTACAGTATTGGGGTAGTTCCTGTAGGAAAGAATACAATTTACTGTATTTCTCTT
>NZ_JXAC01000259.1 GCF_000814685.1 Sphingobacterium sp. T2 | reverse complement strand
TGTCTCTTAGTGCTTCGAAGTAGGTGGTAGCAATCAATTTAGCTCCTTTGGCGGCGGTGTTCAGCTTTTTGAAAACCTCAGGATATAAAGCTTTAACTTTTTCCGAAAGATCCAAAGCCAAATAAGGTTCGTCAATTTGGATATACTGCGCTCCTGCATCGGCCAATTTACCAAGAATTTCTTCATAAACAGGCAACAATCTGTCGATAAGGTCGATACGGTCGAAGCCAGCTTCTTTCTCTTTTCCTAACAACAAGAAGGTGATAGGACCAATGATTACAGGTTTAGTTTCAATGCCTAAGGCTTTAGCTTCGTTATATTCGTTTAAGAACTTTTGGGAGCTTAATTTGAATGTTTGGTCTTTGGTAAATTCAGGAACAATATAGTGATAGTTGGTGTCAAACCATTTGGTCATTTCCGAGGCGGTAACGTCAATTCCATTTTCTTGGAAACCGCGGGCTATAGCAAAGTAAAGGTCCAAGCTATAGTTGCTGTCCAGCTTATCCAACAAAGAGTTGTAACGCGCCGGAATAGCACCAACAGTAAGAGATAGGTCTAAAACCTGATCGTAGAAAGAGAAATCATTGGAAGGAATTAAATCTATACCTGCTTCTTTTTGAGTTCTCCAATTGTTTTCACGTATAGATTTAGCTACTTGTTGTAATTCCTCTGCATTGATTTTTTTGGCCCAATAAGCTTCATTAGCCTTTTTCAATTCACGGAAAGGGCCTACACGTGGGTAGCCTAAATTGTTTGTTAGTAACATAAAATTGTTGAAATTAAATTGTTTCTTAAATCCTTTGCTAAGAGAAGGCCACTCGGATTAGTGAACTCAGCTTATCTTTCCCATCATTAGTAGGTAGAATGTAGCACCTTGTCAAGAGACAGGTTGCTAAGGCTTCTTCGGGTCTAGTCCCTCAGCCTTTCTCTATAAGCGTGGCTAAAATAGATATTTTTCTAAGAGTTTCAAAATTTTTTTCCTAAGAGGAATATTTTGTTTTACTGAAATTTATGAAAATCAATAAACATATATATCATCCAAAGATGAATATTCGTTGTGTCCGTGATTTGAGAAATTAATAAATTAATATTCTATAAAATAAAGGCCTGAAACATATGTTTCAGGCCTTTATTTTATGAAATAAATTTTAATTAGCTTACCAATAATTTGTATCCTCTTCCGTGCACGTTGACGATTTCGACGTTTGGATCCTGTTTCAGGTATTTACGTAACTTGCTGAGGAAAACGTCCATACTTCTTCCGGTGAAGTAGTTGTCATCGTGCCATATTTTTTTAAGTGCTTCTTCGCGTGTGAGTACGTCGTTTTTTTTTCAGACATAATAAACGAAGGAGCTCAGCTTCTTTGGTAGACAACTTTTGTTGCTGGCCTTTGTAAGTGATAACCTGGCTGGTATAATCGAAGAAGTAGTCTCCAATTTCGAATTTGTCGGCCAGCTCTTCCTCTTTGTCTTTAGAAGCTCTTTTCAGCAAGGCGTTGATGCGAAGTAGCAGTTCTTCCACACGGAAAGGCTTGGTGATATAATCGTCACCACCAAGTTCAAATGCTTCGGTCTTATCTTCCATCATACTTTTTGCCGTAGCGAAAATAATCGGAATGTTTTCATTTACCTTGCGGATTTCTTTGCCTAGCGTGAATCCATCTTTTTTGGGCATCATCACATCAAAGATGCATAAATCGAACTCCTCCTTACGGAAAGCTTCCAAGGCTTGATCGCCGTCTTCGACGAGGACAACCTCAAACTTTCCTTTTAGTTCTAAGTAATCTTTCAGCAATTCTCCTAGGTTAGGATCATCTTCTGCTAATAATATCTTTTGCATAACTTTCTTCTTTATTCTAGATTTTTAAGGCTTTTTTTCAAAGGCATACTGATTTCGAATGTCGTGCCTTTATCCTTTTCGCTTTTTACTGTAATCTTGCCGTCGAGCCGTTTTATGATGTCATGAACATAACTCAATCCTAAGCCGAAACCTTTTACGTTATGTACGTTTCCCGTAGGTATTCTGTAAAATTGGTCAAAGATCTTTTCCTGTTGATCTTTTGTCATTCCCATTCCCTTGTCCGATACGGCTACAACAATCTTGCCGTTTGTGTTGTATGTCTTAACCGTAATGTCAGGGTTGTTCGGGCTATATTTGATAGCGTTGTCAACTAAGTTAAACATTACGTTGGACAGATGCAATTCGTCGCCAATCACCAAATCATCGGTTGCATTAAGCTCTTTGTGTAGTGTTCCCTTAGCTTTGTTGAGCTGTAAGGTCATACTTTCCAACACGTCATCGATGACGTTGTTGAGATGCACGTCAGTAAGTTCTATTTTAAGGTTTTCTTTCTCGAGTTTAGCGATATTCAATACGCGTTCGATATGGTTGCCTAGGCGTACATTTTCATCGTAGATGATATTTGCCAACTTGTTGACGCGCTTAGCGTCAGACGATATCTCCGGATCGCGCAGGGATTCGCTGGCAATCATGATTGTCGCTACCGGTGTCTTGAACTCATGCGTCATGTTGTTGATGAAGTCCGTCTTCATCTCGGAGATTTTCTTCTGACGGAAGATAATACGCAGCGTGTAGGCAAAACAACCGACGAGCAAGGCTAGAAGAGCTAAAGTAGGTAACAGCAGATAGCTGATATTTTTGGCAATGATATTCCGTTTGTTGGGAAAATAAATGGACAGTCTTCCTTTTGAGTTAGTTCGGTCACCTTTAAACAGTTCGGTGGTGTAGCGTGTAAGCTTTTCCGGATGTTTTAAGGTGCTAGGGTCCGAAGTTTGATAAATAAGGCGATAGTTGTCCCTAACTTCTATGTTGAAGGGGGAGTGTATTTCACGTGAGGAGAGTTCCTGTTGTATAAGTTGCCGCAAATGTTTGGTATTAACCCGGTGTTCGAGAGGTCTATTGGCCAGCTGCACACCGATGGCCACATCTTCTACGAGGTTGGCCTTCTTTCCACTAAGCACTGCTACGGTGTCAAAGAGGGTAGTGGCGTTGGATTCTGCAAGTAGCTCTTGGTTGATGTTGTCCAGCTCCATGAGCAGCTTGTTGATTTTTTGTGTGATTTTCACATCCTCCTTAGGAGGAAGAGTTGCAATGCGATACCACGTGATAAGTCCCGTAAGGTCGAAGTCCGATATCACGTAACGTACGGAGTCATCCTTTGCTGGTACGCGGGGTACGGCACGACTGGCACTTACCACCACATAGGTGTTGGCAAGCATGGTGCCGGCGATAGGTTCCTGTTCGATACGTATCTGTATGTATTTGCGATTTTGGGGTATGTTGAAATAGGTTTCGTAAAACCAGTTTTCTATGGGTGTGACGTTAGGGTAGCGTGACTTGAGATCTTCATCGGCATCCTTAAACTTTTGGTAGGTAGCATGCTGTTTCAGCCGCAGTTGGTCTATCTGCTGTTGGATCTTGACCTGCTGCTGCCAATTTTTGTTGCTTCTTCTGTTCGGCTATGTATTTTTCTTGATTGACTTTGGATTGGGTTTTGGCAAAATCCAAAACTTCCAACTTTTCAATTTCTGAAGCTACTTTCGCTAGAGAAGTGTTTACCTTTTCGTCAAACAACTGTGACTCTTGGATATAGGCTTCGCGGATAAAATAATATTGCATGGCCATTACTCCCAAGAGAGCAAAGGTCATCAGAAAGATGATCAGCGAAATACTTTTTTTCTTCATTTATACAAAAATAACCAAAGCCAGCCTCTTAATTGTCTCATTTAACAGATTTTAACTTGTGAAGGAGACCTTGTTTTGTGTAAATTTATTTAATCAATGAACTTTAATTGAGGTCTTTATGAAGGCATATGTAATACTTTTTGTTTTTTGTGGTCTTTCAATAAATATAATAAAGGCTCAGAACATTTCCGAGAAATTCAACGATATAAAGGGTTTTGTATTGCCGGATTCGTTGGTGCAGGGGATTAAAAAGACTTATGATATTAGCATTGCCATTCCTAATGGATATATTGCTCAGCCATATCATTACACTATGCCTATCAAGAAGTTGAGTGGTTGCGGACTAGCTCCCATGCCGGGAACAGAACATTTAGATAGGTTCGAAAATTTGAAATTAGCCCTTCGAAAAAGGAAAAGAAAATAACGATTAGAAAATAGAATTATGAAAAAATTACCTGTTGTTTTTTTTCGTGCTGGTGCTTGTGTCCAATGTTGCTTTAGGACAGACCGCCGATCAACTTTTAGTTAAAGCAAAGTCTGAAGCAAAAGCGGAAGGCAAGAACATTTTGTTGATTTTTCATGCTTCTTGGTGCGGATGGTGCAAGAAGTTTGAGAAAGGGTTGGACTCTTCCTTAGTTTTTTGATGATAATTATGTGCGTGTACATTTCACGGTTAAGGAGTCGGCGCAAAACAAAGATTTGGAAACTGTAGGAGGAGACAAGTATTTAAAACAATTTGGGGGTGCCGACAGTGGTCTTCCGTATTGGGTGATACTGAATGATGAAGGAGAATTAATTGCTTCTTCGGTAGTGGAAGGTGGAAATCTCGGGTGTCCTGCTTCAGAGGAAGAGGTGGACGCTTTTATTGGTGTTTTGAAGAAAACAACAAAAAATGCTTCCGTTAATGAGCGTCTTATCAAGGAAGTTTTTGTAATAAAAAAATAGATGACCTATATAATGAAGGTATAAGGTAAAAAGAAAGGCGAGATTTCTCTCGCCTTGTTGTTACTGTTATTGTAAAACTGTGACTCTTATCGTATTTGTTTTTCCTTTGTGGTGCAGAGGGGTAGAGGCTGTGTTGATGACAATTTCTCCCGGCTCTACCAAGTGGTTTTCTATCAATAAGCCGTTCACATCTTGGATTGTTCCTTCAGCGTCTTCATACTTTTTGTAGATGAAAGAACGTACGCCCCACACTAAGCTCAATTGGTTCAACAACTTTTGGTTGCCGGTGAACACAAAGATGTTAGCATTCGGACGGTAGCTAGAGATTTCGAAGGCTGTGTATCCCGAAGCAGTCATTACTGCGATAGCGGATGCTTTGGTTTTCTCTGCCAAGAAGATGGAAGATCCACAGATGGCGTCCGAAAGAAAAGTTTCTTCTGTAGAGGAATCCTCTTTTGCGATATAATAAGGGTATGATGTCGATTCGATATGGGTAATGACTTTGGTCATCGTTTCGATAACGATCTCAGGGAATTCACCTACTGAGGTTTCGCCGCTCAACATTACGGCGTCGGCACCGTCCAATACCGAGTTAGCTACGTCGTTGATTTCAGCGCGAGTAGGGCGAGGTGTTGTAATCATGCTTTCTAACATTTGTGTAGCGATGATTACCGGCTTAGACTGGTTGCGGCATTTTTGCACGATTATTTTCTGTAAGCCAGGAACTTCTTCCATAGGAAGCTCTACTCCTAAGTCTCCACGAGCTACCATGACAGCGTCTGTTGCTGCGATGATGGCGTCGATATTTTCTATAGCTTCCGGCTTTTCGATTTTTGCTATGACTTTAGCGTGGCTGCCTTTAGCTGCTATGATTTCTTTACATTGTTTGATGTCTTCTGCCGAGCGGACGAAAGACATGGCAATCCAATCAGCACCATGTTCTAACGCAAAGTTAAGATTGTCCAAATCTTCTTCTGTCAAGGAAGGGATGGATACTTTGGTATTAGGGAGGTTTACCCCTTTTCGGGAGGTAAGGATACCGCCATGCACCACTTCACATGTTACGGTGTCTTTATGGTTGGTTGCCAGTACGCGAAGTTGAATTTTTCCGTCGTCGAGTAGGATGATTTCGTTTTCTTTGACGTCGTTAGGGAAGTTTTCGTAGGTGATGTATATTTTGTTTTCGTCTCCGATAAGCTCGTGTGTAGTCATTTCTATTTTAGCACCATTTACTAGGATGGCTCCTCCTTCCTTCATTTTGCCGATTCGGATTTTAGGGCCTTGTAGGTCGGCTAGGATAGCTACGTTGAAGGAATGTTCGGCATTGATTTCTTTTATGGTGTTGATTACTTTAAGATGATCTTCTTGCGAGCCGTGTGAGAAGTTAAGTCTACAAACATCCACACCTTTGGCGATCATTCGAGTTAATACATCTTTCTGTGAGGAGGCAGGACCTAGTGTTGCTACTATTTTCGTTTTTTTCTGAACTTTCTTCATCTGAGTAATTTCTTAAAATATTTAAACAAACTTCCCCTTATCGGATTGTGGATGATAAGGAACCATTTAGGTTAGTGATTGACTACTTATCAAACAAGGTGTAAAATGTACACTTTGCAAATAATCCGCTAAAATATTAGATTTTCTTTAGATTTCAATGAAGTTGGGTCAATTTCTTTTACCAACAGGATGTCATTGATGGCTTTTAGGTTGCTGATAAGCTTTTCGAGATCTTCCGGATCTATGTAATGTTTAATCAGCATGAAGTAGTCAAAATTGGCTACTTCCGGTATTAGAACGCCATTTTCCAAGCTTTTATTGTTGATAAGGTAATATTCATAGTCGAAATTATCGGCACAATAGCGGTATACCGGAAAATGGTGGATAACTTCTTTCTTGCTTTTCGTGCGTTCGACGATGATATGATAGTCCAGCTCATCTGTGGACTTGGTCTTCGGCCTTCCCGTGTGATCGATATGGGATTCTTTGCCGAACTGTAGTTGAAGTCCGGTGTTTTTGTTTATAAAATGACAAAGTCTATAATCGCGCAGAGAAGAGCTGATGCCAATAAGGTTGAAATCTAGCTCTAAATCAAAGTCGAGATCTAGTTTGAAAGTTACTTTGTTCAAAATCGTAGTCAATATTTATTACGAAAATACAATTTATTCGCTTTAAAGAGGAATTTATGGGATGTAAAAATCAAATTTTTCTTGTAAATCCATGTACGAATTAGTATTATTGAATAAGAATATTCTTATGCTAGTGAATGCATTTTATAGTGTTTGAAAACATTTTAAGTGGTTTATTTTTAAACCTAAATATCAAAAAGGTTTGATATTTGAGTAAATTTATTTTTCTTTGCACAGATTTATTAAACAATTAAACTATACAATCATGTCAGATATCGCATCAAGAGTAAAAGCAATTATCGTTGAAAAGTTAGGTGTAGATGAGAATGAAGTAACACCTGAAGCTTCTTTCACGAATGATTTAGGTGCAGACTCACTTGATACAGTTGAGTTGATCATGGAATTTGAAAAAGAGTTTAACGTTGCAATTCCAGATGACCAAGCTGAAAACATCAGCACAGTTGGTGAGGCAATAGCTTATTTAGAAAAAAACGTTAACTAAACTAATTTTATTAGGCCAAACATAATAAATGGAGCTTAAGAGAGTAGTTGTAACAGGATTAGGCGCACTTACACCAATTGGTAATACGGTTTCGGAATATTGGGAGTCGTTGGTCAATGGTGTAAGTGGGGCCGCTCCTATTACGCATTTTGATGCGTCTAAATTCAAAACACAATTCGCTTGTGAGGTGAAGAACTTCGATCCGCACGACTTTATGGATCGCAAGGAAGCCCGCAAGGTAGATCCATTTGTTCATTACGCTATTGCTTCTACTGACGAGGCTGTAAAGGATGCTGGGTTAGAATTTGACAAATTAGACAGAAATCGTATAGGTGTCATTTGGGGTTCGGGTATTGGAGGTTTGACTACTTTCACTGATGAGGTAGCTTCTTTTGCCAAAGGTGATGGTACTCCTCGTTTCAATCCGTTCTTCATCCCGAAGATGCTTGTAGATATTGCACCTGGACACATTTCTATGCGTCATGGATTGCGTGGGCCTAACTTCTCTGCTGTTTCGGCGTGTGCTTCTTCCACTAATGCGATGATCGATGCGTTCAACTATATCCGTATGGGTAAGGCTGACATCATCATCACAGGAGGTTCGGAAGCTACGATCAACGAGGCAGGAATCGGAGGTTTCAACGCTATGCATGCGCTTTCAACACGTAATGATGATCCAAAGACCGCCTCGCGTCCTTTTGATAAGGACCGTGACGGATTCGTATCAGGTGAAGGGTCGGGCGCCATTATTTTGGAGAGCCTTGACCACGCTTTGGCACGTGGTGCTAAGATCTATGCTGAGATCGTCGGTGGTGGTATGAGTGCTGATGCGCATCATATTACAGCATCGCATCCGGAAGGCTTAGGAGCTAAGCTGGCTATGACTATGGCTGTCAAAGACGCCGGATTGGATTTCTCGGATATAGACTACATTAACGTGCATGGTACATCTACTCCGGTAGGTGATATCAGTGAAACTAAGGCTATTGTCGATTTATTTGGCGAGCACGCTTATAAATTGAACAATTAGCTCAACAAAATCAATGACAGGTCACTTGTTAGGTGCTGCAGGCGCTGTAGAAGCTATAGCATCTATCTTAGCTGTAAAAAATGATATTGTACCTCCTACAATCAATCACTTTACAGATGACCCTGAAATTGACAATAGGTTGAATTTTACATTCAATACAGCTCAGAAACGTGTTGTGAATGCTGCCTTAAGCAATACATTCGGCTTTGGCGGTCATAATGCAACCGTAATCTTCAAGAAATACGTTGGGTAGTATTGGAATGATATAAGAAACAAAATAGGTAGTTTATGACATATAAACTACCTATTTGTTCTTAATTCTCAGTAGAAATAAATGTCCTTGCAGATTTATAAGTTATACTTTTCGCGTAACAAAGCTTATTATAAAAAGCTGAAAAATATTCTTGGCTTTGTGCCGGGAAATGTGAAACTGTATCAGATGGCTTTTCGCCATAAATCTGTCGCGGTACAAATAAAAGACGGAGTAAAAAACAGCAACGAAAGGCTCGAGTTCCTTGGAGACGCAGTGCTGGGATCCGTGATTGCCGAGCTGCTCTTCAAACTTTATCCTTACAAGGGGGAAGGCTTTCTGACGGAGATGCGCTCCAAAATAGTTTCTCGTGAGAATCTCAACAAACTATCCAAAAAACTGGGGTTTGACCAGCTTATCCAATACGATGCACGTATGATATCCTATGCTTCCAAACAAGGATCATTGCTTGGCGATGCATTTGAGGCAGTGATAGGTGCAATATATCTAGATAAGGGTTATCGGTTTACCAAAGAGTTTCTCCTGACCCGTATCATTGAGCCGCATGTGGATATACAGACGTTGGAGGTTACGGAATCCAACTTCAAGAGCAGGCTTATAGAGTGGTGCCAGCAAGAGGGTAAGGAGGTGGCTTTCAACCAGGTGGATAACCCAGAGGGAGAATCATCCAAGATGTTCAGCATTGAGGTGGTGGTAGATGGAGAAGTATGTGGTATAGGTCGCGATTTCAATAAGAAAAGCGCTGAGAAGCTTGCCGCTGAGAAAGCCTGTGAATACCTGAAGATTCTCTAATATCCTTTTCAAGCAACTTTATCCGTATTTTTTCCTGTCCGTTTTCTTACCTTTGCACTATGGCAGCAATTAAACCATCATTAGCAAAGGGAACGCGTGATTTTTCTCCTGCCGAAATGGAGAAAAGGAACTATATCTTCAACACCCTTAAGAAAGTTTTTAAGAAATACGGTTATAACGAAATCCAAACTCCTTCGTTCGAAAATCTGTCTACTTTGACCGGAAAATACGGTGACGAAGGAGATAAGCTTATTTTCAAGATCCTGAATTCGGGAGATTATCTTGCTAAAGTAGATGAGACACTGTTGGCTGAGCGCAACTCAAACAAGCTCATCCCGCAGATATCGGAGAAAGCATTGCGTTACGACCTGACCGTTCCGTTTGCGAGGTATGTTGTCATGCATCAAAATGAGATCACTTTGCCGTTCAAGCGCTTTCAGATACAACCGGTATGGCGTGCGGATCGTCCGCAGCGCGGTCGCTACCGTGAATTCTATCAATGTGATGTGGATGTGGTAGGCTCCGAAAGCTTATTGAATGAGGCGGAGTTTATCATGATTTATCACGAAGCGCTTAAAGCTTTAGGCTTGAAAGATTTTACTATAAAAATCAAACAATCCGTAAAATCCTAAGTGGAATAGCGGAAATCATTGGCAAGCCGGAGCTTATCGTGGATATGACCGTAGCTATAGATAAGCTGGACAAAATAGGTATCGACGGGGTAAACAAGGAGCTGATAGAGCATGGCTTTACCGAAGAGGATATCAGGACGTTGAAACCTATCATTGAACTTTCCGGAAGCAATACAGAAAAGCTTGAGCAGCTGAAGACAGTGTTGGCTGCTTCTCAAACGGGTCTGAAAGGGATTCAGGAAATAGAAGAAGTTTTCGGCTATGTGTCGGCTCTTGCTGAGGAGGAAACATTGGCGAAGTATGTGGAGGTGGATATTACGCTAGCACGTGGGCTGAACTATTATACGGGCTGTATCTTCGAGGTGAAGACCAATGAGGTGGCGATGGGAAGTATTGGTGGAGGTGGTCGTTACGATGACCTTACAGGAATGTTTGGCCTTAAAGGGCTTACAGGTGTAGGGGTGTCTTTCGGTGCCGACCGTATCTATGACGTGTTGGAAGAACTAAATCTATATCCTTCTTCTAATTCGACGAGCACCAAAGTGCTTATCGTCAACTTCGATAAGACGTTGGAGTCTTTTACCTTGCCTCTGTTGGCGGCTTTACGCAAAGAAGATATTGCTGCCGAGCTATATCCTACAGCAGCTAAACTCAAAAAGCAGATGAGTTATGCTGATGCCAAACAAATTCCTTATGTTCTGTTGATTGGAGATGAAGAAAAAGAATCAGGACAGCTTAGCCTTAAGGATATGGCTTCGGGAGAGCAAGTGCGCCTTACCCGTGAAGAATTAATAGAGCGATTGAAATAATTGCAGTTTGTCTGTCGGAGTATAGGCTTTAATTTTTATTATTATTTAAAAGAGACTTTCATTTTTTTATTCATTTATGAACAAAAATTACATCATTTCGCGGAGTGAAAGTGTCATAAATGTGGATATAAATTATTAGATTTGTAGTCGGTTAAGTAAGAAACAATACTTTAAAATGAGTTCAACACCTATAACAAAAGAAACATATCTAGAGTGGTATAAATCAATGCTACTCATGCGCAAATTTGAGGAAAAAGCAGGTCAGCTTTATGGACAACAAAAAATCCGTGGTTTCTGTCACCTTTACATCGGTCAAGAGGCTGTTGTAGCAGGTACGGTATCAGCGACAAGGCCTACGGACACTTTCATTACCTCTTACCGCGATCACGCCCATGCCTTGGCAAAAGGTGTGTCGGCAAATGCTTGTATGGCCGAATTGTACGGTAAGATTACTGGTTGTTCAAAAGGTAAAGGTGGCTCTATGCACTTTTTCTCTAAAGAGCATGGTATGATGGGGGGACATGGTATTGTAGGTGGTCAGATTCCGTTAGGTGCTGGTATAGCTTTTGCAGAGAAATATTTAGGTACTGACAATGTAAATATCTGTTTCATGGGCGATGGTGCTGTGCGCCAAGGAGCTCTTAATGAAACCTTCAACATGGCGATGTTATGGAAATTGCCTGTTGTTTTTATCTGTGAGAACAACGGTTACGCTATGGGTACATCCGTACAGCGTACTACTAATATGATAGATAATCTTTCAAAATCGGTTTAGGTTTTGATATGCCTTGTGCTCCGGTTGACGGTATGGATCCGGTGGCGGTTCATAATGCGGTGGATGAAGCCGTACAAAGAGCGCGTGCCGGCGAAGGTCCTACATTCTTGGAGATTCGTACCTACCGCTACAAAGGCCACTCAATGTCTGACCCTGCGAAGTATCGTACAAAAGAAGAGTTGGAAGAGTACAAAGGCAAAGATCCTTTGATCACTACTAAAGCAGCTATCTTAGAGAACAAGTATGCTGATGAAGCATGGTTTGCAGAAGTAGAGGCTGAAGTGAAACGTGTGATCGACGAGTCTGTGAAATTTGCTGAAGAGTCTCCATATCCTACGGTAGACGAGTTGTACAAAGATATCTATGTGCAAGAAGACTATCCGTTTGTAATGGACTAATTCAATAGTATATTCACAAA
>NZ_JXAC01000258.1 GCF_000814685.1 Sphingobacterium sp. T2 | reverse complement strand
GGCCRGGATTCGTGGATACGACGTTGAAATACCGCCCTTTCTGTATTCGGTTTCTAACTTGCTGAATAGCGAGGACATTGTTTGGTGGGTAGTTTGACTGGGGTGGTCGCCTCCAAAAAGGTAACGGAGGCTTTCAAAGGTAAGCTCAGTACGCTTGGTAACCGTACGCGGAGTGCAATGGCAAAAGCTTGCTTGACTGTGAGGCCTACAAGCCGAGCAGGGTCGAAAGACGGACATAGTGATCCGGTGGTTCTGAATGGAAGGGCCATCGCTCAAAGGATAAAAGGTACTCTGGGGATAACAGGCTGATCTCCCCCAAGAGCTCATATCGACGGGGAGGTTTGGCACCTCGATGTCGGCTCGTCACATCCTGGGGCTGGAGAAGGTCCCAAGGGTTGGGCTGTTCGCCCATTAAAGTGGCACGCGAGCTGGGTTCAGAACGTCGCGAGACAGTTCGGTCCCTATCTGTTGTGGGCGCAGGAAGTTTGAGTGGATCTGTCCTTAGTACGAGAGGACCGGGATGGACTGACCTCTAGTGAACCAGTTATGCCGCCAGGTGTACGGCTGGGTAGCTACGTCGGGAATAGATAAGCGCTGAAAGCATCTAAGTGCGAAACTAGCCACAAGATGAGACTTCCCTATAGGGTCGTTGGAGATTACGACGTTGATAGGCTACAGGTGTAAAGGTAGAGATACCAAAGCCGAGTAGTACTAATCGCCCGAGACTTTCAAGGCATAAGATACGCTGTTGTCTTAATCGGAAACTTTTCTTTCTTTCAATACAATGTCAATGTAAGTAAGCTTACAATTAAGTAGGTTGTGATACAAAAAAGAGATTAAAGACCTTAAGGTGCCTATATCGGCGGTGATCACCTCTTCCCATTCCGAACAGAGAAGTTAAGCCCGCCAGAGCCGATGGTACTGCCGTAACAGGTGGGAGAGTAGGTCGGTGCCTACCCTTATTAAACAAAGAAAAGCCTTATCCATATCGATAAGGCTTTTTTGTTTTACAACACTTCCTAAATATATCCCATTATTTCCCTGCTTAACATATAATGATCTTCATTTAGATACGTTAACACATAAAAAAGTTTTATATGTTAACGTAAATTATCCAAGTATTGATATATTTTATTGATTTTCAGAAATTATTGTTCAAGTTTATTAATTTAAATTAGCTTATTCACACAAGCCAATTAAACTTAAATTAATACTAACTGATAGAAATTCTTTTGTAAAAGAATTTTGACTTAAACTTAAATTCTATGAAGCCCTTCTTCTTCACTCTACCTCCATAAGAAGCATTTTAATGTTGTTTTGAACATTATTTTGTTTACTAACCATTTAAGATTATGAAACCTAAATTAAAACTCAATCCACAAACATTGCATCGGACTGTTGGGGTTTGGGGTAACCCCTTCTACATGTCTTGCTTACTTGTCGCAACTTCTGTCTTAACAAATATTTCTTTTGCGACTACAAAATCAATCTCTTCCACTAATACTAGCCTACAAGTTTTGCAAAAAAGAGTTATCAAAGGAGTCATCAGAAGTAAAGGACGTCGGAGAACCAGGATTGTTGAAGTGAGACAGTCTTATAAGTATTGAAAGGTACAAACTTGGGGACAAAAGTCAAGATAAGTGAGGGGATGTTCCGAATGGGAAGTGTCTAGTAATGTTAATGTACTAGTTGTGAGTCATTTGTCTTATCACACTCAGGAAATTATCATTCCGACTTCTGGGGAGCTAAATATTGAGCTGCTTCCTTTGGAAGAAGTGCTAGAGGAAGTTGTTGTGACATCTTTTGGTATTCAGTGAGATCGTAAAACCTTGGGATATGGAGTTAGCGAAGTTAAGGGAGAAGAATTAAGTAAAGCGCCTACGACCGATGTGACTAATGCTTTGGCAGGGCGTCTAGCTGGTGTACAGGTTAGTGGAGCAGGAGGTGGTTTTGCCGGTTCTAACATTACCATTCGTGGGTTTTCTACTTTTACCGGATCGAATCAACCATTATATGTCGTAGATGGTATTCCATTGGATAATTCTGGCGGTAGTAATAGTGTTAATACCGGCGTCGTTAATTCGAGTCGTATTTCTGACATCAATCCGCAAGACATTGAGTCGATAAGTGTGTTAAAGGGTGCTGCCGCTACCGTATTATATGGTTCTAGAGCTGCCTCTGGTGTAATTTTGATAACCACTAAAAAGGCTAAGAAGGGTAGTAGGAATCAAATTTCGTTTGGAACTAATACGGCTGTTGGAGTCATATCACGTATGCCTGAGTTTCAGAATGAATATTCACAAGGAAGCAATGGTGTCTACAACAATTCTGTGACAGGGTCTTGGGGTGAACGAATTGTTGGTCAGACTGTAACAAATTGGTTTGGTGAGCAAGAGCAGCTAAAAGCTTACCCTAATAATATTAAAGATTTGTTGCGTCATTCGATTAATACTGTAAACGATATTAGCTTCTCGGGATCGAGTGATAAGTTTGATTATCGTGTATCATATGGATACACTATGGAGACAGGACTTCTTCCTAATAATAAATTATCAAGAAATAATATTTCGGCCAATGTTTCTACGCAATTGACCGATAAATTTAAGATAGGAACCTCGTTTTCATATGTAAATAATAACTCTAAGCGTACGCAAGGAGGTAATCAAGGGGCAAACCCATTATAGAGGGGTATTTATACTCCTCGATCCTATGATTTGACCAATTTGCCTTACGAGGATGCTGATGGAAATCAGTTGTGGTTTGCAGCAGAAGATCATCCTCGATAGTCCTTAGAAAATGTAAGGTATAATAGCGAAGTAAACCGCTTTTATGGTAACATTAATATGAAATATGACCTCTTATCTTGGTTGACTGCAGACTTGAAGATAGGCGCGGATGTTTTTGGTATGATGAGTAAAGGTTTTGACAATAAGGGTATCAGAAGTAATGGTAATACAAGTTCAGCTGGAGCTGGGGGCTTGGATGACAGAAGCACGCTAATGAAAAACATCAACTCATACCTTACTGTTACTGCCAACAAATCCCTTTCTGAAAGTTGGAATTTAATAGCGACACTCGGTAATGAAGTAATTTCTAATTATAGGAATGCTTTGCAAACTACTGCTTTAGGAATCGTTCTTCCTGATTTTGATAATCAAAGTAATTTTTTGACATTTAATACTACTGGAACTATTACACAAAATAGAGTAATAGGTTTCTTTGGTGATTTTGTGTTGGACTACAAATCGTTCCTATCTTTAAACATTAAAGCAAGAAATGATTATTCATCCACGTTATCAAAAGGGAATCGTTCTATGTGTTTTGGGATACCCGCCAATAAGGTTTTTAGCATACAATAATAGAGTATAATTACTAAATCCAATTACTAAACATTATGAAAAAGATTCTTTTAATAATTACCACATTAATGGTGGCTATAACCACATATGCACAGCGTGTTCCTTATGCCGATAGTACTGTTACGACCAAGCATCAGTTGAACACATTTAGCGGTCAAAAATTGTCTTATACCGCACGCACAGGAACCCAACCTGTGTGGGATGAGCAAGGAAAACCTATTGCTGCAGTTCATTATACGTATTATACTAGGGATGATGTCACCAATAGAGATAAGCGCCCTCTTGTTATCTCCTTTAACGGAGGGCCGGGGTCGGGATCTGTTTGGATGCATTTGGCTTACACAGGACCACGTTTATTGAATATTGACGATGAAGGTTATCCATTACAACCTTATGGAGTGAAAGAAAATCCATATTCAATCCTTGATGTAGCAGATATTGTATATATCAATCCAGTAAACACTGGTTATTCCCGTATTCTGGATGAAAAGGTGGACAGAAAGCTGTTTTTTGGTACGAATGCAGATATTAAATACTTGGCGGAGTGGATAAATACTTTTGTAACTCGCAATAATCGATGGGCTTCGCCGAAATACTTAATAGGAGAAAGTTATGGAACCACACGTGTATCAGGTTTAGCATTAGAATTGCAGAACGCTCAATGGATGTATCTCAACGGGGTAATCTTAGTTTCTCCTACAGATTTGGGACTGAAGCGTGAGGGACCTGTAGAGCAAGCAAATCGTTGGCCATATTATGCGGCTACAGCTTGGTATCACAAACGTTTGCCGGCAGATTTACAGAATAGAGATTTGGAAGAATTATTGCCTGAGGTAGAAAAATTTGCATTGAATGAATTGTTGCCTGCTATTGCCAAAGGCTATAGTATCAGCAAAGAAGAGCAGGATGCTATAGTGAAAAAGATGGCACGTTATTCGGGCTTATCGGAGACGGTGATAAAACAAAATAATCTGGATATTCCTACGTCTTTATTTTGGAAAGAATTATTGAGGGACCAAGGATATACTGTGGGACGCCTTGACTCACGGTACTTAGGATTGGATCGTCGTGATGGAGGAGAAAAACCAGATTTTAACTCGGAATTGACTTCATGGCTGCATTCTTTCACTCCGGCAATAAACTATTATTACACGAATGAATTGAAATATAAAACGGATGTAAAGTACAACATGTTTGGTCCAGTACATCCATGGGATAGATCAAATGACAATACTGGGCTTAACTTACGTCAAGCTATGGCTGCCAATCCATTTTTACATGTGATGGTTCAAATGGGATATTATGACGGAGCTTGTGATTATTTTAACGCGAAATATAATATGTGGCAAATGGATCCTTCCGGAAAATTGGCTGATCGTATAGATTTTAAGGGGTATAGAAGTGGACATATGATGTATTTGCGAAAAGAGGATTTGATTAAGGCAAATAATGATATTCGTGATTTTATTAAGAAAACAATTCCTGCCCCGGATAAACCTGCTAAATATTAAAAATATGTGAAATATTCCCAACCCTGTTATGCAGGGTTGGGGCAATTAATCCTAGGTCTATGAGGGTTCTTTTCTTTTTCATCGGATATTTTAGTGTTATATGTATTTCTTGGGCCCAAGATTTGGTCAATAATACTAATGCAGTTTATAAATATTTACAAGAGGAAAGAAAAAGGCTTGTAAACGATTTATCCCTTCAGCCGAATCAGTCGTACGCTTTACTGTCTCGGTTGCTAGATATAGGGTCGTGGAATACAGTTCAAGAACAATTGGATTCAAGTTCGTCTTTAACAGCTCTTGAAAAAACATTGCTACAGGTTAAGCTTAAATGGTTAAATAATGATTTCCATGCTTGTCAGGAATTATTGGAAGCTCTTCCTGACGCAGATAAGTCACGGAAGGAAGTAGAATGTTGGAAAGCGATGTTAGATATCGAAGCATGGAAGTTGGAGGAAGCAGAAGTTGCAACGAAAAGGCTGCTTAGGCTATACCCACTAGATATAGAAGTTAGTTTAATCCTTGGAAGGTCGCTTTTATTACAAAAAAAATATCAGGAAGCATTAGTATTGTCAACTACGTTGATTTCAAAATACCCAAATCACGCCGCCGGTTATTTCTTAAAGGCTGATATATGTTTTTGGGATCAAAACCCTAAAGAAGCAGAAGAATCTTTGATTAAAGGACTTCAAATAGAACCATTACATGCGGATGCACGTTTTTATTATGGATATGCCATCTGGCGTAGGATAGATGCAACACAATTAAATGATATGGTCAATCAATGGGAGCTAGCTTTGGCTTTGAACCCGTTGCATTTCCAAACACATTGGCATCTTGGAAATGGTCATACTAATCAGACCTTTGCAGATTATGTAGACAAAGACGAAAAAGAAATCCGAGCAGCCTTGGAGAGAGCGGATGATTTGTTTACAAAGAATCAGATAGACTCGGTATTTGATGTGATAGCGAAAGTGAAGGTTGAGTATCCACAATCGGTCCTCCCAGATATGCATAAAGCTTCTTTATTGTATGGAGATTTTGATGCATTCGACCGAAAGAAAAGACTGGATAAAGCAGAGCAAATCTTTATAAAAATTCTTGAACAAAAGAAACATTATGGGCCTGCACACAATGGCTTATCTGCTGTCATAAAATCTAAACGAATTCCTTTCTTAAAAACATATGAAAGTATTATACAAAAGATAAAGAATCCGGAAATTGACAATCTTTCTGACTTTTTGGAAATTTTTCCTGATGTGGGTTATTATCCTGGAAATGTAGCTAAAGGTATGGTTTGGAATCAGCTCTACACATCGGTGGTGTATTTTCCGTTTTTGGCTAAGCAACATCGTTCGTTTGTGATTCCTCCACTGCATAAGGATTTGGCTATTGCCATGAGAGCTCCCTATTTTAGGTTTAATACTACCTTTGATAATCGTCAATGGATGGATATAAGAGGAGTGGGGTCCGGTGCAGCTGCAATCGAATATGTAGAACGTGGTGCGTTTGAAGAGCGTAATGTACTTCTTCACGAGTATGTGCATCTGTTTCACGGCCAAGTATTGACTGACGAGCAAAATCGGAAAATCAAGGCGCTGTATTATAACGCCATGGAAAAAGGATTGACATTAGATTATTATTCACAGAATAATGAGTCTGAGTATTTTGCTCAGACCTATCCTGCTTATTTTGAAAAGGTAAAAGTACATCCTTTGGATTTTAAGTCTATGAATACTCTGTCGGATTTGTCTACAAAAGATCCCGAGATGTATGCTTTCTTAGACCAATTGATTCGTCAAGAACAAGCTTATTTGGCTGGTGATAAAAAGGCAATGGCTTCCAACTGGGCACAAGTGTATCTTAATTTGGCTAATAATGCTTTAAAGGCTTCTATAGCGGATTCTTATAGATATTTGGATACTGCATTGATGTATGACCCGAATTATTTGCCTGTACATTTAGCCTATGCAAAAAATAATATTGTGGAGAAAAAATTCGAAGAAGCTAAAGAAAGGTTGCACAGAGCCAAAGCAATTAATTCCTCTTATGCACCTATATATGTGGTGGAGGGTGATTGGTTGGTAGCTTCTGCTCCGGATAAGCTGGAAGAGCAAGCTAAATTATATAGAAAGGCTTATGAATTGGAGAAGGACTATATGATTAAAGCTCAGAACAATATAGCCCTCCGTAATTTTTATTATCAACGTGGTTATTTAGCCGAGGCCATAGCCGTTGCAGAAGAGTATGCCCACAACGGATCTTCAATTTCTACTTATCTGAGGGATACGGAAAAATGATGCTAAGGCATTTGTGGCATGGCAAAAGGGGCTGTTCGGTGATAAGCTAAAGGTGGAAGAGTTAGCCAATTTGGTGGCTCAAAAACCGTTCAATTACAATCTTAGAATACAGTATATTGAAGTATTAATAGCTCAGAGAAATTATCAAGAAGCTTTGAAAAATATCAACGAGGTATATCGAAATTTGCAGGCCACCCAAATACAACGCCCAGAGTTTGAGTTATTATA
>NZ_JXAC01000257.1 GCF_000814685.1 Sphingobacterium sp. T2 | reverse complement strand
TATCTACTTTTYAAGCCGGAAGGTTTTAGCGAGTTTACCGAAACACCGGGAAGGATAAGATTCCGCCTGAAAGAATCCAATGAGCTCAAAGCTGGGGTAAAAGAACTTAGCACCCTCAACATTAAGCTTCAAAACGGCTTAGTGATGCCAGAACATTGGAACACGCAAGTTCTTTATTACCTGCGCCTCAGCACCTATTTCGGTACATACAGCACCGTAAAACACACCTTGCTGATCCAAGTTAGCGGCAAGACCGTATTCCGAATCTATCAAAACCGTGCTGCTACCATCGACGATACGGAAGCGATGAGTATTGCCGAAGCTACAAACTATGCTAACATGTGTAAAAAGATCCTTCTGGAATATAAAGAACAGAACGGACATCCGCTTTTAGATGAAAATGGCATTGAAGTAACATTCCCATAACCTTCAAATTTTGAACGAATGAAAAGATTAACTCTCTATATAGCCTTGATATGGGTAAGCTTTGTCGCCCTTCAATCTTGTTATAAAGACAAAGGAAATTATACCTATACGGAATTGGATAAGGTACTGATAGATACCTCTAATCTGGGGATACAGGCGACCTATTCCTTAGATCGCTATGATACACTCACTATAGCACCCAAACTTTTTATTAATAACCAAGAAATCACGGATTTCGAAAGCATAAAAAGTCAATACTCTTTTACTTGGAGTATTTATCAGGCTGTAACGGGCGGAACCGTATATAGCAGGGATACGCTGTCGCACGACTTTATCCTTCGTGCTCCTATAAGCAAACCCGCAGGAACATGGAATCTCGTCCTAAGTGTTAAGAACAACCAAACACTGGTAGAAGCCTACCAAAAGTTTAGCGTAGAAGTCAATGAAGCTATATCTGATGGCTGGGCCGTATTGTATGAAAAAGATGGACGTACGGACGTAGGACTTATCATAGATGAGAGAAGCAAACTAGGAGCAACAAAGACGAACATCTTCACGGATCTTATTAAATCTTCTAATGGGGAATCCCTAGAAGGTAAGCCTATAAGCTTCTTGCATTCAGCAACACCACTCAACAGTAGAGAGGTACTGGTCGCTTCACAAAAAGACCTTCAAGCTTATAACCATACCGACTTTGCTTCCCTCTTTCAGTTTCACAACTTGTTCTATAGCGTTCCGTCTGTCAGAAATATCCAAGCTCTAAGCACCAACAACAACCGCAAAGAACTCATCATCAACAACAACGAAGTACATGTAGCTAACTTCACCTTGGGTAATGCTTTGGACCGTACGGTATACTTTGGTCCTTCATTGCTGGGAAATAACGGAGAATTGGCGTCCTGGCTTCCTACCTTCATCGCGCAAAGTTATGACGCAGTAGTATACGATGCCTCCAATAAAAAGTTCTTATACTCCGTAAGCAATTCAATGCGTCTAACAGAACTGCCGGAACAACTTCCTACGGCAGAATGGGATCCGAACAACGTAGGACTAGATTTAGTTGCCAGCGACTACGGTTTTCCAAACACCCCTCTGGCAAACGAGTACCTCATCATGAAAAATGCTTCCGAAACTTATCTGTTGACAGCAAATTTTGCTTCTCCGGTAGCCAATGCCATAGCCCAGAAAAAATACAATATGTCGACTTTACCGCAAGTAAGCAACATCTCAGCAATGGCAGCTTCCTCAACAGGTGCTTATATCCTTTACGGCGCAGAAAACAATCTCTATACTTTTAGATACCAAATCAACGAAGTAGAAAATGTATGGTCGGCACCAGCAGGAGAAAAAATTACCTGTGTAAAATTTTTGAAGTTCTACCACACTGCCGTAGGTGCCGTAAAACTTACTCCTCTAGGTGTAAATGAATACATTTACGTAGCAACATACAATGAGTCGACAAAAGAAGGAAAAGTCTATAATCTAAAGATTAACATCACAAACGGGGTGGTAGACAAAACTTCACAAAAACAATATACCGGTTTCGGTAGAATTACTGATATGGGATACAAATGGAATTTATAATATTAAAATAATTACAGATCATCATGAAAAAAATAAAATTATTTAACCAACTTTATTAAGCTTTCTTCCGTTGATGGGATTAGCGCAGGGAAAGAAGGTGTCTATTCAGGGAGAATTCAAAAATATTCAAGGAGATTACGATAAGCTCTACCTTTTCTATAAGTTTGATGGAAAGCAATTTATCGATAGTGCCAAATTAGAGAAAGGTAAATATAGCTTTGAATTTAATTTGGAAGAACCTAATGTGCTAGCACGTATCATCGTATTCAAAAGTGTGCCGGGAAGACCGGGTGCCGGTATCAGCAATCCCTCGAATACGGCAGCTGTATATATAGAACCAGGAAAAATTAAGTTGGTGAGTGATGGCACTTTCTCCAACATGAAGGTCGAAGGATCTAAAAGCCATTTTGAATACGAGAAATTAAATGCGTTGACAGCACCATACAACGAGCAGCTCATGTCCTTATACCGCAAGGTACAAGACAAAAGCATTTCTGCCGAAGAGAAAAAACAGATTCACGAACAGGTGCTCAACACGCAGAAAGAGCAGAAAAATGTGTTCTTGAAATATATCGATGAAAATCCCGATTCACCGATGTTGTTTTATGCTTTGCAGCGCTACGCCGGAAACTCCAAAGAAGACATGATCAAAGTTTTGGAGCTATATAAGAAACTTCCTGCGGAACAACAAAATTCATCGGAAGGGATGGCTTTCTACAAACGTATTCAAGGACAGCTGGCCATCAGTATAGGCAGCATAGCTCCCGACTTTGCACAACATACTCCTGACGGCAAGCTGGTGGCGCTTTCTTCTACGCGTGGCAAATACGTACTGCTAGACTTCTGGGCTAGCTGGTGCGGCCCTTGTCGTAAAGAAAATCCTCATGTGGTAAGCGCTTACAACAAATTCAAAGACAAAGGATTTACCGTATTCGGTGTGTCGTTAGATCGTGAATCACAAAGACAAGCTTGGATAAAAGCCATCAAAGATGATGGTTTAGACCAATGGACCAATGTATCCGACTTGAAATTCTGGAGCAACGAAGCCGCGCTTCTATATGGGGTGACCGCCATCCCTCAGAATTTCCTCATAGGCACTTCGGGTAAAATTATAGCCAAAAACTTAACGCGGCGAAGAGCTGCACAAAAAACTGGAAGAACTGCTCAAGTAAGTTTTTCATATTCCAGATTATTTTTTAGCCTTAGCATTTTCGTGCTAAGGCTTTTCTTTTTTCTAAGAAGTATACTTTTTTCTTAATCTATATTAATAATTAACTGAACTTCAGGGCTTTAACTTTGTTACAGAAAGGAAACAAGAATTATGTTTGAATTAGAATAAGCTATTGTTTGGAGATTTGGAAGGTTCGACTCCGATACACCAGGAAAATCCAACTGCTCAACAAAGATTACAGGAATCATTGA
>NZ_JXAC01000256.1 GCF_000814685.1 Sphingobacterium sp. T2 | reverse complement strand
GGTTCGGCTGTACAGACTATACTTCCTGAACTCTTAACACGACTAAAGAGCCAGCAACCAATGGTAGACATCACCCTTAATGAACTATCCAACGAAATACAGATGGAGCTGTTATTAAAAGATGAGCTGGACTTCGGCTTTGTACGGATGGGAAATTTCCCTCCTAAGATCGAGTCTCTTCCTATACTTACTGAACATTTTGCTTTGGTAGTACCTAAAGGGCATCCTTTAAGTCAGACAAAGAAAGTAGACTTTGCCCACCTTAAAGAAGAGTCTTTCATTCTCTTTTCGAGGGCTTATAGTACAACTTATTACGACTTGGTGATGAGTATATTTAGGGATCATCATTTTATACCTAACGTGACTCTGCGTACGGTAAATGCCTTGACGATTTTCAATTTGGTATCTCAAGGTATGGGCATGGCTATTGTTCCCTCCTCTTTGAAGAAAGGATATAATGCTGATGTAGACTTCATCGAGCTCAAACATATTCCGCAAAGAACAACTCTTTATCTCGCCTGGAATATGGAGAACCGAAATCCGGGAATACCATTATTTCTTGAGATTACCAAGAAGATATGTGGATAAAAAATCCCCTTAGCCACGATTGCTAAGGGGATTTACAAATTATTTTTTATCATGTACGAAAGCAACCTTTTCCTTCACTTCTACGACCTTATCTTTTTTGACTGTATTTACGGTATGTCCTCCCAAAATTGGAGCTATGACTAAGCCCACAAGACAGGTAAGTTTAATCAATATGTTCATGGAAGGTCCTGAAGTATCTTTAAATGGATCTCCTACGGTATCACCTGTTACTGCCGCCTTATGTGCATCCGATCCTTTATAGACCATTTCTCCGTTAATTTCCACACCTGCTTCAAAAGACTTTTTTGCATTATCCCACGATCCTCCTGCATTGTTCTGGAATATCGCCCATAACACACCTGAAACGGCGACCCCTGCCATATAGGCTCCTAACGCTTCTGCTCCCATTACGAAACCTACGATGATAGGCATGATGATGGTAATAGCGCCCGGCAGCATCATTTCACGTAAGGCGGCCTTCGTAGATATATCCACACATTTCCCATATTCAGGTTTTCCAGTACCTTCCAAGATGCCGGGAATTTCTCTAAACTGTCTTCTCACCTCATTCACCATATCCATGGCTGCCTTACCCACTGACTGCATGGCCAATGCCGAAAACACGACAGGTATCATTCCTCCAATAAATAATGCCGCCAAGACATCCGCTTTGAAGATATTAATTCCATCGATGCCGGTGAAAGTTACATAGGCAGCAAACAATGCTAAAGCTGTCAATGCTGCCGACGCAATAGCAAAGCCTTTACCCACCGCCGCCGTCGTATTACCCACAGAATCCAGCACATCGGTACGCTGACGTACTTCCTTAGGCAGCTCACTCATCTCGCAATACCACCTGCATTATCAGCAATTGGGCCGAAGGCGTCGATGGCAAGCTGCATAGCTGTAGTTGCCATCATCGCTGAGACTGCCAATGGCAACCCCATAAAATCCGGCAAGCGAATAAGAACCCCAAATCGCCAAAGCAAACAGAAGAACAGAAGAAAAGGTGGATATCATCCCGTTGGCTAAACCCGCAATAATATTAGTCGCAGCGCCCGTAGATGAGTTACGTACAATATTCAAAACAGGCTTCTTACCCAATCCTGTATAATATTCGGTGAATGAAGAAATCAAACCACCTACTGCTAGACCTACAATAGTAGAATAAAACACATTCATCCTATCCACATCCTTATATCCTTCTCCAAAGAACTTCATCTGAATAACTTCAGGAAGCATATAGCGGATAAGAAAAAAACATGAAATTACTGTCAATACGATAGCGGTCCAGTTTCCTAAGTTCAATGCGCCTTGGACCTCTTTTTCTTTAGCGTCATTACCTGAAACTTTCACCAAGAAAGTTCCTATAATAGAAGAGATGATTCCTACTCCTGCTATGACTACCGGTAACAATATAGGGCCCATACCTTGAAAAGCGTCCGTAAAAGTTCCGCCACTGGCCTCAGCCATATCTTTGATTATATAATTACCTAATACCATAGAGGCCAACACGGTAGCGACATAAGAACCGAATAAGTCGGCTCCCATTCCTGCCACATCCCCTACGTTGTCTCCCACGTTGTCGGCTATAGTAGCGGGGTTACGTGGGTCGTCCTCCGGAATTCCGGCTTCCACTTTACCAACTAGGTCGGCACCCACATCGGCAGCCTTCGTATAAATTCCTCCTCCGACACGTGCAAACAGAGCTATAGACTCTGCTCCCAAGGAGAAGCCCGCCAATGCTTCCAGCACGATGGTCATTTCATTATAAAATGAGCTGGTCCCTGTTATAAACATTTTAACGAAAATCAGAAAGAAAATGCTCAAGCCCAATACGGCTAATCCTGCAACCCCAAGCCCCATGACCGTTCCTCCCGAGAAAGAAACGCTCAATGCCTTAGGCAAGCTCGTGCGGGCTGCCTGCGTGGTACGTACATTGGCACTCGTAGCAATACGCATTCCTATATTTCCCGCCAACGCCGAAAAGAAGGCTCCAAAGACAAATGCTACGACAATAATCCAATGTGTGGTATCCACCATGGTCGACACAAAAAATAAGGCTAAGGCTGCAATGATTACAAACACCAGTAGAATACGGTACTCCGCCTTCAAAAAGGCCATAGCCCCTTCCTTAATACTTTTGGAGATAAATTGCATCTTGCTTTCGCCAGCATCTTGTTTGTTCACCCAGCTGACCTTCAAAAGCATGAAAAGTAACCCCAACGTAGCTAGCGCTACAGGTAAGTAAATCATATAGTTTTCCATAAAATAAGTTTATTTTGGTTATATTAAAGCTAGCATTTTTTTTGGAAAACAAAAAACTTTAATATATTCTTTTTTAAGGACTTGCGATTAGTTTGCCATCCAATGGTATTGCTTTCCGTCTTGGATAGCTACCTTTCCCTCATCTGTTAAGGTACGTAGTACTTTCAGCTTTTGCTCGTCGGAGCCGACGGTAAGATTATCTATAAGTTCATGCAACTCTAAAGACTTTTCCATCAACAGGACGCGGATTTCCTGCTCTATCTTAGCCTCTATTGTCGCTAGGTGTTTTCTTCTCAAACACAAATCACATTCACCACAATAAGTACTATTTTCTTCTCCAAAATAATATAATATAGCCTTGCTGCGGCATGCCTTGGTATCCAGAAAGCGATAAATAGCCTGGATTTGTTCTCCCTTAACTTGCTTGCGTTCACGGATAAATTCGGTATCAATATAGAGGTTTTTGTAATCTACCCGCGGCTGCAAAAACTGAAAGTTGCGGCTTATCCGTACTTCTGAGATATGAACCGATCTGTTGTTTTTCTAGGCCTTCCAACAACTGCACGATGGTTTCATAAGAAACACCCAATTTTTT
>NZ_JXAC01000255.1 GCF_000814685.1 Sphingobacterium sp. T2 | reverse complement strand
TTCCTTCATATATTGACTTCTGTAAGATGTCATCCATGCACCGCCACGTTTTGATTCACGTGGGAAAAAGTCGGCATACAATAATCCTAGATGAGAACCGTCTTTATCTTTAACTTCATATACCTCAACCTCTTCATGGTAGGTAGGGACATTGTTCAAGGCTACAAAAGTAATCCCGTAAAGTTTTGTCGCTGTTTCGAAGGCGCCTTCTCTTACTGAAGCAAGGCTGAAGTATGGCTTTATCTCTTCTTCGTTCAAGGCATAGCGTTTAACACGGATTTTTTCTGCATAGTATCTCCAGTCGTAAGGTGCTACCTTGAACGTATCTTTCGCTGCTTCGATTTCTTTTTGGATGTCGGCAGCTTCGGCTTTAGCCTTATTTATTGCGGGAGTCCACAGCTTGTTCAACAGGTTATATACATTGTTAGGGTTGCCGGCCATAGCTTCTTCCAAGACGTAGGCAGCATGGGATTCATAGCCCAGCAGTTTGGCTTTCTCGAGACGTAGATTGGCGATTTTCAATAGCACGTCTTTGTTGTCGTTGTCATTGCCGTTGTTACCTCTTTTTTGGTAAGCATTCCAGATCTGCTTACGCAGCTCTCTGTTATCTGCATATTGTAAGAAAGGCATCACTGAAGGGTTCGATAAGGTGAATACCCATTTTCCTTCTTTTCCTTTAGCTTTTGCTGTTTCAGCTGCAGCCGCTTTTACGGCTTCAGGAAGTCCTGCCAAATCTTCTTCTTTATCGATAACCAGTTCGTATGCATTTGTCTCTGCCAATAAGTTTTGGCCGAACTTAGTGGTCAGAACAGAAATTTCCGCATTGATTTTTTTAAGTTTTTCCTTGTCGGCATCCGAAAGGTTAGCACCGGAGCGAACAAAGCCTTTGTATGTCTCTTCCAATAACTTTTTGTCCTCGGCATCCAAAGCGAATTTGTTCTGATTGTTGTAAACAAATTTAACGCGCTGGAAAAGCTTGGCATTGAGGTTAATTTCATCCGAATGTGCTGATAGCTTGGGAGCCATCTCCTGCGCTATAGCCTGAAGGCTGTCATTCGTGTTAGCCGAATTGAGGTTATAGAAAATCGTAGAAACATTATTTAGGAGAGAACCTGCATTTTCTAATGCTACGATAGTATTTTCGAAAGTAGGTTCTTCCTTATTGTTGGTGATAGAGTCGATTTCAAGATTATGTCTTTTGAGGGCTTCTTCAAAAGCCGGTTTAAAGTGCTCGTCTTTGATTTTGTCGAAAGGAGGAACATTAAAAGGAGTCTCGTATTCGAGTAGTAAAGGGTTGTCTGTTTGAATTTTGTTTTCTGTGTTGCAACCTACAAACATAGCTGCCATGACCATAAATGGAATGAAACTTTTCTTATTCATTTCAATTTTTTTGTTTACCAATGATTTCATGCAAAAGTACATATTAATTCGTGGAATTATCCAGAACAAATACGTCATTTCGTCAAGATATAAATATTACATTTAACTGTCAAATTTTGGCTCATTAAGGGGGGTTACCGACTTAAAACCTTCACTCACCGAAAATTAACATTTTTTCTACAAACTGATGATTACTTTTGCGCCGATGATTTTGCTTTCGCATAAAAATATAAAATGAACTCTATTCAACATTTCTTTTGGTGGTGTGCGGGGGTACACAAAGAAACATTATCCCGGTATCCTGAAGAACATAGCAAGTATGTTAGTATTGGCGCAACTATTTTCTTCACAGGATTGTTTGCCTCTCTTGCAGGTGGATATGCGTTATATTTTGTGTTTAGTGGAAATGATAATGCCATATTCTATTCTCTTGTGTTTGGGTTGATGTGGGGCCTAGCAATCTTTAATCTAGACAGATACATCGTATTGAGTATAGACAAAAACCAAAACGCTTTCAGGCAGTTTTTGCAAGCATTGCCTCGTATTCTTCTGGCCGTACTTATAGGCTTGGTTATATCGAGGCCTTTGGAACTCAAAATCTTCGATAAGGAAATCCAAGACTATCTACGTGTAGAATATCTTAAAAAACAGCAGGCTGCCATCGATACGTTAAACCGCACTTTCGAAAATAAATACGCTGTAGAATATGGTCAGCTGCGGGCGCTAAAGGTCCAAGCCGACTCGTTGGAGAATGATCTTAAAAAGGCACGCCAAGCGTTGAATCATGAAATCTTCGGCACTAAAACCGATGAGACTTCCGGCGTGATGGGATATGGCCCTTATGCGAAGATGAAAGAAGCTAACCTCAAGAAACAGGAAGTGTATCTCGATACATTGAGAAGTAGAATACAACAGAAAGAAAGTTTGCTTTCGGAGCGAAAGGTGAGGGAAGGGATTATGGCCCAAAAGATTCTTACAGACAGAAGTCTTGACAGTGCCATTAATGTGGCGGGATTTGCTGACCGTAATGCTGCTCTCAGCAATCTGCATAAGAAAGCTGACGGCTCGGAAGATCCTTCGACCAAGTATGCTGTTATTTTCATCACCCTCCTTTTTGTTTTTTTTGAGTGCCTACCTGTCTTCGTTAAGCTGATGAGCAAGAAAGATGTTTACGACATCGCCGTAAACAATCAAAAGGCTGTCCATGCCTTTGAATCTACCTCCGATGTGGATGTGGAGAAAAATGCCCTAAATAAACTTATCTCACAAAGAACGGATGTGGCTATACAGCGGCGCTTGGATAAGCTGTCCCAGATGTACGAGGATCAAAAGAACACGAATTAATACTTAGAACATATTTTTTGGCCATTTTTTAGTATTTTGTCATAAGTTTTATTAACCTATGAAGATACTAAAATATGGCTTTTGTATTGCGTTGAGTTGTTGCACGTTTGTACATTCAACGTTGATAGCACAGGAGAAGAGAGTCCGAGCACGTGACTTGGGAATTTCTATTGGAATTTTACCTACTGGAAAGTGGAATGCCATTACTGACGTGGAAGGCGTAAAAGTAGGCCACGTATCCGTAATCCAAGGGGATAGTGTGCGTACCGGCGTTACCGCCATCATTCCACATGACGGCAACATTTTTCAGGATAAGGTGCCTGCCGCTGTATATGTAGGCAACGG
The DNA here is from genome assembly GCF_000814685.1 of Sphingobacterium sp. T2. Taxonomy (GTDB): domain Bacteria; phylum Bacteroidota; class Bacteroidia; order Sphingobacteriales; family Sphingobacteriaceae; genus Sphingobacterium; species Sphingobacterium thermophilum. Next base: position 6,021 of record NZ_JXAC01000255.1, on the reverse strand, counting down.
CTTCGGAAAACTGATGGGAATCTCCCAAATCCGTGAGTTGGGAAATATAGAAACTCCTATTCTTCTTACAAACACGCTCAATGCGCCTAAGGTAGCGGATGCGCTGATAGACTATATGATACACCTTCCGGGCAACGAGAAAGTACGTTCCGTAAACCCGGTGGTGGGGGAGACGAATGATGGTGGACTTAATGATATCCGTGGAAGACATGTGCACAAAGAGCATGTGTTTCAGAGTCTTAAGGAAGCCAAGACAGGTCCTGTCGCCGAAGGAAATGTAGGGGCTGGTGTAGGTACCGAGGCGTTAGGCTTTAAAGGAGGTATAGGGACAGCTTCGCGTAAGCTGCCTCCTTCAAAGGGAGGTTATACCGTCGGAGTTTTGGTGCAATCCAACTTCGGGGGAGTGCTGCAAATCAATGGAGCTCCTGTAGGAAGGGAGCTGCACAACTTCTACATGATGGAGAAGAAAGAGCCCCATAAAGTGGATGGTTCTTGTATGATTATTATCGCTACCGACGCTCCTCTTTCGCCACGAAATCTGGAACGACTTGCTAAACGATCATATATTGCCTTCGGCAATGTAGGAGCCTTTTCTTCAAATGGCTCCGGCGACTATTCTATTGCTTTCTCTACACATCCTGCCTGTCGTGTTCCATACAATGGAAAGACCATAGAGATGGAAGTCAAGGATGTGCATAATGACGAGATGTCTGCGCTGTTTATGGCAGTATGGGAAGCTACAGAAGAAGCTTTGCTGAACTCGCTGTTCATGGCTGAAGATATGACAGGAATAAATAAACGGACTGTTAGAGCTTTGCCGATTAAAGAAACCTTGCAAATCCTTAAAAAATATAATGTGTTAAACCATGACAAACTACCTAAGGCCACAACTAAGTAGGATTCTTGTTGTATTAGTTCTGTTATCCACATTCATTGGCTCTATGCGGAGAGCTTCGGCTCAGTCTATCAGACAGTCGTTGGAAGACATAGCAAAGGAAATCGGCATTCCAGGAATGCAGGTGCTTTCGCCAGAGGAGAACACGTCAATCTGTATAACTATGGTGTTAAAAAGTACGATACTACAGCCTATGTGTACAACGAGACCCGTTTTCAGGCGGCTTCGTTGACCAAGGTGGTGGCTGCCTACACCTTTTTCCGCCTGATGGACAAAGGACTTATCGAGTTGGATAAGCCTCTTTGGGATTACTATCAATATGACCGCTTAAAGAATACTCCTAATGGCGCTAAGATTACAGCAAGGATGGTATTGACCCATCGTTCAGGCTTACTAAACTGGCAGGGAGATGTGCCTTCCGATGCGTGGCGCGCTACACCTCTGACCTTGCAGTTTGAGCCGGGGACTGACTATATGTACTCGGGAGAAGGTTTTTATTTCCTTCAGGAAACATTAGAACATATTACCAACAAATCTTTCCAAACCTTAGTGGAAGAGGAGGTCTTGAGACCAATGGGAATGAAAAACAGCAATATCGTATGGAATGACAGCCTAGAAAATATTGCTGCCTATGGACATTACGAACTGACGAAACCTCGCAAGCTCGGAAAATATAGAAAGTCAAATGCTGCTTACACCTTATACACCACTGCGGAAGATTATATGCGTTTCATTCAGAAAGCCCTTCTTGAAGGTTTTGGATTGAAAAAATCTACGCATAAACTGATGATGCAGAAGGCTGCGGAGGCTAAAAAAGGAGAAAATGGAGATCCTACGGACAAATATGTGCCTTGCGCTTTGGGATTACGTATGCAATTTAATGAAAAAGGAACGGCATATTGGCATACGGGCTCGAATCCCGGTTTCCGTTGTTTTTTCATCACCTATCCGCAACGGGGAGAAACGTTGGTAGCTTTCATGAATACGGACCAAGGTTTCCCGGCTATGAAAAAGTTGCTTCAGCTGTTTTTCGGTAAAGACCAAACTTTCTGGGCATATGACTGGAGAGAAGGAGAATTAGATTAAAAGATAATATGATAGGTATAGTAGGAGGAGTGGGGCCGTTTGCAGGCTTGATGTTTTCAAGAAGATAATAGAGGAAACAATAGCAAGCAAAGACCAGGACCATCTGCCCGTCTTATTGTCGTCGCAGCCGCATAGAATTGCCGACAGGACAGCCTATCTGTTGGGTGAAGAGAAGGAGAACCCTGCCTTCGCATTGAAAGATATCATCTTGGAGCTCGACAGAGCAGGAGCTACCGTCGCTGCAGTGCCTTGTAATACAGCACATGCACCTGCAATTTTTGATGTTGTAAGGGAAGAGCTCGCAAAGGAAAAACATACTATCCGGCTTTTGCACCTCGTGGAAGAAACGGCAAAATTTATTCATGTCAATTTCCAAGGTAAGAAAGTAGGGGTGTTGAGTACCACGGGAACGAGAAATACAGGGCTTTATAAAAATATATTGGCGCAGTTTGGGATTGATAATATTGCTCCTGAGGATACGTTGCAGGACAAAGTGCATCGAGCAATATATGATGAAACCTACGGCATAAAAGCCTGCTCCTCGCCCGTATCCATAAAGGCACGCGAAGATCTGTTAGAGGTGATAGCATCTCTGAAAGAACAGGGGGCGCAGGTTATCGTGTTGGCTTGTACGGAACTTCCTTTGGCACTCACAGAGAAGGTCTATCTGGATTTGCCCATGGTAGATCCTAACCGTGTGTTAGCACGTGCTCTTATATCTCAAGTGGCACCTCAAAAGCTGAAGCCTCTTACCTAAACATACAAGTATGCAAGCGATGAACAATACTGAAATTCAAGAAATCTATGAAAGTCAACTTGCATATAAGTCTGTTCTAAAGCAATGCACTGTCCAGCAGCGGACTTCATGGTTAAGACTGTTGAAGTCTGCTATTTTGTGATAAAGAAGAGCGAATAAAAGAAGCTCTTTATAAGGATTTTAGGAAAAATCCTTTCGAAACGGAAAGTACGGAACTTCTTCCGGTGCTTTTGGAAATCAATCATTTTCTAAAAAAGTTGCCGCGCTGGATGAAACCTAAGAAAGCGGCTCTATCTTTGCTTTTTGCTTCCACGACAGCATATACTGTTTTCGAGCCCAAAGGCAATACCCTTATCATTACTCCTTGGAATTACCCTTTTCAGCTGCCCATGGTGCATCTTATAGCGAGCATTTGCGCCGGAAATACGGTAATCCTTAAGCTGTCAGAATTCACCCCTAACATCAATTCTATTATTGAGGAAATTATTGGTGAAGTCTTCGAGAGGAGGCATGTTGCGGTAGTAGAAGGAGGGGTTGAAGAGACGTCGTACCTGCTGAACCTTAAGTTTGACCATATCCATTTTACAGGATCGTCAAAGGTAGGCAAGATTGTCATGGCCGCTGCTGCAAAGCATCTTGCAGACATAACATTGGAGTTGGGAGGCAAAAGTCCTGTTTTTGTGGACAGGAATGTGGAGCTGCGCGATACTGTAAGAAATTTAATATGGGCAAAATTTGTGAATATGGGGCAGACATGTATAGCTCCCGACTATCTTTTGGTGGACGAACAGCTGAAAGATGCCCTTGAAAAGACTCTTTGTGAAGAGATGAAGGCAGCCTTCGGAGATAACCCTCTGCAATCCATATACTTGGCAAGGATAATCAACCGTCAGCATTTCGATAGGCTGAAAGGATATTTGGACGAACTTAGAAACGGTAACGCTTCGTTAATTTATGGTGGAAATCATGATGCTGAAGCTCTTTTTGTGCACCCCACTATAGTAACCAACGTGCCGGAAGATTGTGCCCTGATGCAGGAAGAGATTTTCGGTCCTATACTTCCTATACGCTATTATAAACATGTCGAAGAAGCATTAGATTTCGTGAATGCCAAGGAAAAGCCTTTAGCTTTGTATATTTTCAGTAAGGATAAAAAATATGTTTCTCACGTCATGCAACGAACCACTGCCGGTGGTACCACCATCAACGACGCTATGCTGCATATTATGCATCCTAACCTGCCGTTTGGAGGAGTTAATAATTCCGGAATAGGACAGTCTACAGGATACTTTGGCTTTAAAGCTTTCTCTCATGAAAGAAGCCTATTGAAAGCGTCAGCTATACCGATGAGCAAGTTTTTTTGGTATCCTTATTCCGCGAATTCCCGTAATATAATGAAATGGATAAGGAAATTTTTCCAATAAAAAAGCCCTAAGATTTTTCTTAAGGCTGGATCTCAATAATTTAAATTTATAATTGTTGACTATTTATCTCCTCGAATACGGTCAACAATAGCTTCCAAGATAGCTACGACAATAGCAAACAAGGTCGCGTTCCAAAAACCTCCCGCTTCAAATTTACTACCCAAAATAGAGTCACTTAGCATAACCATCAAAACGGTAATGATAAATGAGATTAATCCGAAGGTAAGCCAATTGAGGGGAAAGGTCAACAAACGTAAGATACCACCAACAATAGCGTTTACAAGCCCTATAACTAAACCTGTAACAATAGCCCATCCAAAATTAATAACATAAGCTCCGGGTACTATATATGTGGCGATGACGATAATCAGTCCTGTCAGAAGTAAGGAAATAATAAATCTCATAATGCAATAGATAAAATGTAAACAATCACCTTTAACAGTCAGACTTCAAAATTGATGCCAATACGTGCTCTCAAAAGAAGCTTAAAAAACAAAAGCTATTATGTTATGCTTGCATAGAAAATTTTGTATATTTATATATAAATAAACTAATGATTATGAAAAGATTGATAACGTTTTTCGTGGCTATGTGTGCTTGTCTTGCTTCCTATGCACAGTCTAATGATATCATAGGTAAATGGACAACCATAGATGATGAGACCGGACAGGCAAAGTCCGTGGTAGAGATATTTAAGAAATCAGACGGTCAATACTACGGTAAAATCGTTAAGTTGTTACAAAAACCTCAGAATGAAAATTGTGTCAACTGTAAGGACGACCGTAAGAACAAACCTCTTATAGGTCTGGAAATTATCAGAAATATCCAAAAGAAAGGTAATGAATTCACAGGAGGAACGATTACAGATCCTAAGACAGGTAAAACATAATAAATGTACTATCACCAGAGATGGGGATAAACTAAATGTAAGGGGATATATAGGATTTTCCTTAATAGGAAGAACCCAGACATGGACGGCCAGTAAATAAACAAAAACACCCTATCTTTTATGCGCGGCAACAATTCTGTTGCCGCGCTTATTTTTGAACAATCGATTTCATAAATTTATCAAAGATTATTATTCTATCTTTGTTTGAAGATCATTATTAAACGTAAATATTATGTTCAAAACTTTAAAACCAGCTTTAGAAAAAGAATTACTTGCTATCAAAGAAGCAGGTTTGTATAAAGAAGAGCGCATCATCACGACGCCTCAGGGTGCAGATATAAAAGTGAGTACAGGACAGGAGGTAATAAACTTCTGTGCCAATAACTATTTGGGATTGTCGTCACATCCTAAAGTTATTGAAGCAGCCCAAAAGGCTATTGACAAGTATGGATATGGTATGTCGTCAGTACGCTTTATCTGCGGTACTCAAGACATTCATAAGGAGCTGGAAGCAAAAATTTCGAAGTTCTTAGGTACGGAAGATACCATTCTATATGCTGCTGCATTTGACGCCAACGGGGGAGTGTTTGAGCCTCTGTTCGGTCCGGAAGATGCCATCATATCGGACGAACTGAACCACGCTTCCATCATCGACGGCGTTCGTCTTTGTAAGGCGCAGCGCTTCCGTTATAAAAACTGTGATATGGAAGATTTGGAAGCACAGCTCAAAGCCGCTTCCGGTGCTCGACATAAGATTATTGTCACCGATGGTGCTTTCTCCATGGATGGTGCCGTAGCGCCATTGGACAAGATCTGTGACCTTGCCGACAAATATGAAGCATTGGTGATGATTGACGAATCACACTGCACGGGATTTATCGGCAAAAACGGACGAGGAACACACGAACTGTACGACGTGATGGACAGAGTGGATATCATCACCGGTACTTTAGGAAAAGCGTTAGGCGGC
>NZ_JXAC01000254.1 GCF_000814685.1 Sphingobacterium sp. T2 | reverse complement strand
CTCGTTTTATGGACGTGACGGCGGGAGAAATTCTCTTCGACGGCAAAAATCTTAAAGAATTAAAACAAGATTCTTTGCGTGCCTTGATTGGTACGGTGAATCAGGAGTCTATATTAGTTTAATGATACGATATTCAACAATATAGCTTTCGCCAACGAGTCAGCTACACAGGAAGAGGTGGAGGCCGCGGCGAAAATCGCTAATGCTCATGAATTTATTATGAAGACTCCGGAAGGCTATCAGACCAACATCGGTGACCGAGGGTCAAAGCTGTCGGGAGGCCAACGTCAACGTATATGTATTGCACGTGCCGTACTAAAAAATCCTCCAATCATGTTATTAGACGAGGCTACCTCAGCCTTGGATACCGAATCCGAAAGACTTGTTCAGGATGCGCTGTATAAGCTTATGGAAAATAGAACGACAGTAGTCATAGCCCATAGGCTTAGTACGATTCAAAATGCCGACAAGATTGTCGTGTTGGAAGGTGGCCGTATCGTGGAAGTAGGCACACACATAGAATTGATAAACAAAAACGGTTTATATAAAAAACTGATTGATATGCAGCAATTTGCCGAAGCTTAAATGCACTAAGGTTCGGCTTTTGTGTTGTTTTTAATATATTTGAGTAAGAAGGGAGATTTTTATGAAGGCTGAAAAAAAGCTAACCTTTTTAATAAATAATCCGAATCTGGATGCAGATTTAAAAAGAATAGCTGAAAAAGTACTTGCCGAAGAGCGCATTACCTTTGATGAGGGAGTGATATTGTACGAGAAGGGGGATTTGAACTATCTAGGGGTATTAGCCAACTATATCCGTGAGAAAAAACATGGCGATTATACCTATTTCAACCGTAACTTCCATATAGAGCCGACGAACATTTGTGTTTACGACTGCAAATTCTGTTCTTATTCGCGTCTGATCAAGCAACGTGAAGAAGGATGGGAGATGGATGTAGATGCTATGATGGAGGTGGTCAAAAAATACGATAACGAGCCGGTAACGGAGGTACATATCACCGGAGGCGTTGTTCCTAAACAAAACCTTGAGTTTTATGCGGAATTTTTCAGACGCTGTAAGGCGCACCGTCCCGACTTGCATATCAAAGGACTCACTCCGGTAGAATACTATTATATTTTCAAAAAGGCCAAACTCTCGCATTATGAGGGACTAAAATATCTCAAAGAATGTGGTTTGGATTCTATGCCGGGTGGAGGTGCCGAAATATTTCATCCAGAAATCCGTGAGCAGATTGCGCACGATAAATGTACAGCCGAACAGTGGCTGGATATTCATGAGCAGGCTCATAAGTTGGGGATGCACACCAATGCAACTATGCTCTATGGTCATATAGAGAAATATTGGCATCGCGTGGATCATATGGAGCGTCTGCGTCAGCTACAAGATAAAACAGGAGGCTTCCAAACCTTCATCCCGTTAAAGTTTAGAAACAAAGACAACCAGATGGCGCATGTGCCGGAAGTGTCTGTGGTGGAAGACTTGCGTAACTATGCTGTTGCCCGAATCTACCTTGATAATTTCCCGCACATCAAAGCCTATTGGGCTATGATATCGCGTAATACTGCACAGCTCTCTTTGGCTTATGGTGTGGATGATATAGACGGTACCTTGGATGATACAACCAAAATCTATTCTATGGCGGGAGCAGAGGAGCAAAATCCCGCGATGAGCACCAAAGAACTTGTAAAGTTGATTAAAGATGTAGGAAGACATCCTATAGAGCGTGATACTTTATATAATGTCATCACAGACTATAAGGATTATGTTTTTGAAGAGGATAATTCCAACAAATACTACGCTTTACCTGTTGTTAATTAAACAAAGACTTTAAGCTTTGAAGAAGACTTTATATTTTATCAGACACGGACAGACAGATCTTAATTTACGAGGTATAGTACAAGGAAGAGGAGTAAACACCCCGCTAAACGAAAACGGATGGAAACAGGCAGAAGCTTTCTTTAATGCCTACAAGCATGTTCCATTTGACAAAGTTTATACATCCACATTGTTGCGTACACACCAGACGGTAGAGCGTTTCATCACAGAGCTCAATATTCCTCATGAGCAGCTGCCCGGCCTTGATGAGATCAGCTGGGGGATTTATGAAGGTAAGGTGCAGGATGAAACCATCATGAAGGGGTTTGCGGAGATTGTAGGAGCTTGGAGAAGCAACCAGCTGGACGTTTGTATAGAAAACGGTGAATCACCCAATCAACTGGTTGCCCGTCAAAAAGAAGCCATAGCGCATATCCTTAGCAAGGAAGAAGAGAAGAATGTCTTGGTCTGTATGCACGGACGTGCCTTGCGTATCCTCTTATGTCATCTTACGGATGTTCCGGTATGTCAGATGGATGACTTTCCGCACACGAATACTTCCTTATATGTGTTGGAATATGAAGATAAAAAATTCAAAATCATAGATTATTATAATGTTGCACATTTAGAGGGGTTGGAATGAATAAAATTAGAGTATCGGTAGTAAGTTACACAAACTCACTACCGTTTTTGCATGGTATTAAAGCATCAGCAAAGTTGTTAGAGCAGATTGATTTGAGTGTGGATGTTCCGGCAGAATGCGCCCGCAAGGTTATTCACGACGAAGCCGACTTAGGTATCATTCCGGTGGCAGCACTATCAAAGATTCCTAACCATCACATCGTGACAGACTATTGTATTGGGTCGGATGGACCGGTGGATTCGGTATTCGTATTTTCATCAAAGCCGATAGCGAGATAGAAAGCCTAAGATTGGACCATCAGTCGAGAACCTCAAATGGTTTGGCACGTATTCTTTTAAAGCACTATTGGAAGAAAGACGTGAAAGTGGTCATGGAAGGTGATGCTGACGCTTGGGTGTTGATAGGAGATCGCACTTTTGGACAAAAAGACAAAGTTCCTTATGTATATGACTTAGGAGAAGTATGGAAGGAATTTACAGGATTACCTTTTGCCTTTGCGGTATGGGTGGCGAACAAAAAATTGCCGGAAAACTTTATAAATGATTTCAATGAAGCACTAAAAATAGGGGTTTCCAATCCTACCGTGATTATCCCTGAGTTGCCTGAAAATCCAGATTTCAACTACGAAAAATATCTTACCAATTACTTGGACTACCCATTAGATATCAAGAAAAGAGAAGCCATACAGCGATATCTCCAGTATTATAGAGAGTTAGAGGAAATAGATTTTAAGGGTGTTTAAACCCTTAGAATTTATTTCCAAATTTGCCTATCTGTTCTCATTCTTATCTCGCAATTATTTCCATGGACTTTCATAAGAATGATTCAACATATATCTACGCTTTTTGAAAAACAGGAGAGCTAGGAAGGTTATTCTACCAAAATATTGTTATTTTTATTATTGAAGTTAAGAATATAAATAGACAAATCATGAAATGGCAAGGCGGAAGAAGAAACGGTAATGTAGAAGACCGCAGAGGTATGTCCGGAGGACAAAAGATAGCCTTTGGTGGAATTGGTGGAATAATAGTACTGTTGATAGGTTTATTTATGGGAGGAGATCCGGCTCAGCTGTTGCAACAATTGCAACAGGGAGGTGAGCTTGACTCGTCAGAGTCCGCCGTCGTGGAATCCACGCCGGAAGAAGATAGACTGTTGGACTTTTCGCGTGTGGTACTGACCAGCACAGATGAGGTGTGGGAATATATTTTTAAGGAAGAAGGTTTGACATATAAGAAGCCTACGCTCTTAGTGTATAGAGATGCATATGAGACGGGAGGTTGTGGCGTTGGGCAATCAGCATTCGGTCCTTTCTATTGTCCTGCAGATCAAAAGATCTATCTTGATTTGAGCTTCAACAACGAGCTTCAAACTAAATTTGGTGCGAAGGGAGAATTTGCCTTAGCTTATGTGATTGCACACGAAGTAGGACATCACGTGCAGCAGCTCCTTGGTACCTTAAGTAAAACTAACGCTCTACGCGCTAAGTTGAGTGAAAGAGAATATAATAAGATTTCAGTGATGACAGAGTTGCAAGCTGACTTCTATGCCGGCGTGTGGGCACATTATGTCAATAAACTTACAAGTATAGAGATAACGTATGACGATATTCTGGATGGTATGAGAGCTGCTGCCGCAGTGGGTGACGATCATATCCAAGAACAAGCCCAAGGCTATTCTAATCCAGAGTCCTTTACCCATGGTACGTCGCAACAGCGTATGTATTGGTTCAAAAAAGGTTATGAAACAGGTGAGCTACGTGCTGGAAATACTTTTGAAGATAGAAGTTTACAATAAATAGAAGTAAATTCCGAGCTTACAGCTGAATATAAAGACAAAAGTAGTGATAAAGTTTATTTTGTCACATTTACTCGATAAATATGGAAGAGAAAAGGGGAAGTCAAGAACTTCCCTTTTTTATTGTACTAACAGGTTGCAACCTCTAATATCGGCGTGATCAAATCGACCGACCACTTCAAAGGAATTATCTTCAAAGACTCTACCCAGATCCTGTGTGGCGATGAAGGCACAGGAATGCACATTAGCCAAATCAATAACATTTATTCCACCACTGTTTTCTGCTGGGAGGATAGTCAGCGGATCGTTCGTATCCCGAACCAGAATTTTCATCCACTTTGGGGCACGAAAAAGCCCATCGCCAAGGGAATAGCCTTGAGAAAGCAGTTCGGTCATGCCATATTCCGAATGGATTTTCTGTACGCCGAAACCTTGACAAAGAATATGATGCAATTCTTCTCTAATCATCTCCTTCCGTTTGCCTTTCATACCGCCCGTTTCCATCACAATAAGCTCTGGAAAAGATATTCTATATTTTTCAACAAAGTCTAACAGCGCATAGGTGACACCGATAAGTATGGTCTTGATTCTCTTTTCCTTCAAGTGGTAGAGGGTAGCGTACAATTCCTCGTGATTATAAAGAAAGTAGTTGCTTTCCGGTTGTTGTGAAGATTTTATAAGGTCATCTATCATATAAATCAATGAGGAACCCTCCCTCTCGAGATAGGAAGGAAGCAAAGCCAAGATGGCTATATCCTCAATGTTGCCGTAAAATTCTTTAAATGTCTTGCGGAAACTATTCTCATACCATTCCAAGTCAAAAACATGATGTTGACTAGTACTCATCCCCGTCGTTCCCGAACTCGTAAAGGTAATCTGCGGAGGTGCATCTATTGTCGCTATTTTTTTGGTTTTGAAAAACTGAATAGGAAGGAAAGGAATTTGCGTATAATGATGAATGTCAGACGTGTCGACTGGCAGAAATTTTACGTATTGCTGAAACACCTTATTATGGTGAAACTGATAATGGAATAGCTCAAGAGCAACACGATTGAAATCTTCGTCGTTGCGGATAGAAAACACGTCTTCTTTAGTAATCATAACCGTGCAAATATAATCATAAAAAAAGCGTCTTGAAGAATTAGCCTCAAGACGCCTTAATTTTATAATCAAAGGAGGTTTTATGCCATACCACCGTCTACGGACAAAGTCTGTCCCGTGATGTACGAAGACAAATCCGACGCAAGGAAAAGACACGCATTAGCGATATCTTCAGTTGTTCCGGCGCGCTTTAACGGAATGTTTGCTTCCCAGCCTTCTACCACCTTAGGGTCCAATACATCAGTCATTTCTGTACGGATAAATCCTGGGGCAATAACATTGGCGCGGATGTTGCGAGACCCCAACTCTTTAGCTACCGACTTGGTGAATCCGATGATTCCGGCCTTTGAGGCTGCATAGTTTGCTTGACCAGCATTCCCTTGGATACCTACCACAGAAGACATGTTGATGAACACCCCTTTACGGTTTTTCATCATCACCTTTGATGCCGCTTTGGTAACGTTAAATACTGATTTAAGGTTTACGTTCAATACGTCATCCCAGTTTTCTTCTGTCATACGTAATAAAAGACCGTCTTTGGTGATGCCGGCATTGTTCACCACAATATCGATAGTTCCAAATTCA
>NZ_JXAC01000253.1 GCF_000814685.1 Sphingobacterium sp. T2 | reverse complement strand
TTTTTAATTGGTAGGCAAAGTACAGTGGTTCTAATTTTCATAAATAAACTAGTTTAGCTTTAAAGAATTGGTTACCGTTAACTGTGTGAAAATATGGTCTTGGAAGGCTTTGATACAGCTCCTTTATAAATATAACAATTTATCGGCTTTTGGAAAAGGAGGTGAGCTTAAAATAACTTAATTCAATTTCATGTTGTATGGGAATGTTATCGTAACCTGTCAAAGGGATGGAGGGTTTTATTTTGCGGGCATGATCCACAGCGTTTAGATGTATGTCGGTAATTGTGAATTGTCTTTTTTGATAGAACCGTAATGCTCTCAGGTTGTCATTAGTAGTCACTAGCCATAGCCTTTGACAGTCCGAATGGAGAAAGACTTCTTTAACGCCTTCCAATAGGGCAGAACCTATACCGTGTCCTTCATTGAAGCTGTCCAAAGAAACTATCTCGATTTCTTTGTTTTCCATGGTATAGGTCAGCAGACCTACAATCCTGTTTTCTTCAATGAGCACTAAAGACTCCAAGTCAGCAACATAATGCACCTTGCCTCTTGAAACCATAAAATCCGTATTCCATCTTTCTATAAAAAGTTTTAATACATCTTTTTTAATGTCTTCTGTGGCTTTAAGTATCATATGTTAAGCTTCTTCATACAAAAATAAAAGCTTCATAGGAGATTGTATTGCTACGGTTGATCTTCCATGAAGCTTGAAGGTGTACAGTAATAAATCTAAAAACTATTCTTGGCTTTGTTGTTTTTCTTTTTCTTTGAGCTTTTTCTTTTCAGCTTTGGAAAGCTCTTTGCGTTGAAATTCGGCAACTTCCACTATGCGAGGCACACTACTCTTTGGTGCCATATGTTTAAGACGTTTAAGTTTTTTGCGATAACGGATTGCCCGGATGGTTCTACTGTCTTTATACAGGTTCCAATTCATAAGAAGTACGGAAACCAAGACCACGCAAAGTCCCATAATCTGAAGCATGGTAACCTCATGATCGGTGAAGAAATGTACGAGCAGCAAGGCAACGATAGGGTTCACATAGGCATATGTGCTCACTTCCGTGGCCGGACGAACTTGCAACAACCAAATGTAGGAGCTGAAAGCTAGGATAGAGCCCATCGTCACTAGATACAGCAATGCCCCCCAATCTGCAAGGTGTACTGCCTTGTAGTCGAAACGGGAATACTCTCCATTGAACAGGGCTACCAGCGTGAAAGCTACCCCGGCAGTCAGCATTTGCCAGGCGGTCTTCACCATTACATTCAGTGCTTTTTTCTTTGTTGGTAGTCTTACCTTTCTGGCTGTATTTGGACCACAGGGAGCCTATCGTCCAGCCTATGGTTCCCATTACTAAGACGCCCATAGCGGTGATATTTTGCGATTTCGTCTCCTCAGCAACAGTATTGGCAAATATCTGTTCGGCAAAGAGCATAATGACACCTGCAAAACCGAAAAACAATCCCAATAAAGTTTGGATGCTGGAAAAGTTTTCTTTCCATTTTGGTTTATCTAGCAGAACAAACCAAATAGCGGTAGCTGCCGATAAGATGGAAACGATGCCACTGGAAATGTACTGTTCGGACCATATGATACAGGCCATATCGACAAACAGCAGTAAGAACCCTACAAAAATAGCCTGCTTGACATCTTCTTTATTGAAAAGCTTGTATCCTTTTAAGGCACAGTACCCCATTAATAATGGACCTGCAATAAGAAAACGGATAGAGCCCAAAACAAATGGCGAGAAGGAGCGTAATGCCTCCTCAATAAAGAAAAAGGTGGACCCCCACACTATATAGACCACTAAATAGGCGAGGATAACGCTTAATATCGATGGTTTACTTTCTTCCATTTTAAACAGTCGGAATAACAAGTTTTTGTTCTTCTTTAATTGTCTCCAACACGATAGTTGTACGTGTAGAAATGATACCTTCAATTTTTCCTAAAGTGTTGCGCATGAGGTCGACCAAGCCGGCAGCGTCTGCGGTTCTTACTTTAATCAAGTATCCATCATCTCCCGCAATGTCGTGCACTTCCTGAACTTCCGGAATTTCGGCCAATAGGTAGGCTATACCTTGTTCACCAATAATGTCGGAAGTTTTGATGAAGATAAATGATAAGAGATTCTGGTCTAATGCCGCCGGATTGATTTTAGCATTGTACTGTAAGATGACTTCCTTTTGCTCCAGTTTTTTTACACGTTCTAGTATGGCCGAAGGAGCCATACCCAATTCCCGCGCGATATCTGCATTGTTGGTTCGCGCGTTATTTTGCATGATACGCAATATCTGATAATCTATATGGTCTAAATTAATTTCTAATTTTTTCATTCTGCAAAAATACATAAATATCGAATAAAATTCAAAATTTATTCTTTGATAAAGAATTTTGTTCACCTCTGTAAGGTTTGTATTAATAAATTTGCAAGAAAACGCAGTGGTTTTGCGGTTTTGTGCGGTTTTTAATTTAGAATACGTATAAACAGTTAAATATTTGGGCTAATTATTATCAAAAATAACAATCTTTGCTTAGATTTGTTTTAGTGTAAAGCTTATTATTTTATTATTCATATGTCAATATCTTTAGAAAAGCTTAATAGCGAATTAGAGGGGGAGTTGTATTATAGGGAATGGGATCCTAAGCATCATACCATGTTGGTAGCTTATTCTACGGATGCTTCCGTATATCAGGAGAAACCTTTAGCTGTAGCTATTCCGTATACCAAGCAAGACCTAATTACCTTAATACGTTTTGCTGACGAAAATAAAATCACTTTAATTCCTCGTACTGCCGGAACTTCTTTGGCGGGCCAAGTTGTAGGAAAAGGTATTGTAGTGGATATTTCGAGATTTTTCAATAAAATTCTTGAGGTGAATGTGGAGGAAGGATGGGCACGTGTGCAACCAGGAGTGATTCGTGATGACCTGAATGCCTATCTCAAACCTTACGGCTTGATGTTCGGTCCTGAAACTTCCACGGCCAGTCGTGCAATGATTGGTGGGATGATTGGAAATAACTCATCGGGGTTGCACTCCATAGTTTGGGGGGATACAAGAGCCAATTTGCTGGAAGCTCATGTTTTGTTGAACGATGCATCAGAGGTTGTTTTCAAAGCTTTAGAACCTCAGGAGTATTTTGCTAAGCTGGCACAGAAAGACAGAGAAGGAGAGATATACCGTCAGCTCAATGACTTATTGACTAATAAGGAAAATATTGATATAATCAATTCGGGCTATCCGAAGAAAGATATTACCCGTCGTAATACCGGCTATGCATTGGACTTTCTGGTAGATACGACAAAACCTTTCAACCTCTGTAATCTGTTGGCCGGTTCGGAAGGAACTTTAGGCATAGTGACAGAGGCCAAGATTAAACTACGTCCATTACCCCCTAAGGAGATAGGGTTGCTATGTGTACACTTTTCCGATATGGTGGAATGTATGCATGGTAATGTAGTTGCATTGCAACATAAGCCGGAAGCGTCCGAGCTGGTAGATAAATATATTCTTGACTTCACGGTAGGTCATCCGACATATCAGTATAATCGTTTTTTTATCGAAGGTGATCCTCAAGCTCTACTGATAGTGGAGTTCCGTGCAGACAAGGAAGAAGAAATCGTCTGCAAGGCAGAGGCTTTGAAGCAGGATCTGATTTCCAAAGGACTGGGATACGCTTATCCGTTAGTGATGGGAGTGCAACAGACCAACCTTGTATGGGATGTGCGCAAGGCAGGACTGGGATTAATCCGAAATCTTCCTGGAGACGAACAACCGGTAAACCTCATTGAAGACTGTGCGGTATCGCCGAAAGATCTACCTGCCTATGTAGCGGATGTGCAACAAATTCTTAAGGAAGAGGGCGTGCATGCCTCGTACTATGCTCATGCCGGAGCAGGAGAATTGCATATTGAGCCGTTCATAAATCTGAAAACCGCAGAAGGTAAGCGTAAGTTTCGTTCTATTTTAGAAAAGACCACCGACCTGGTGTTGAAATACAATGGTTCACTTAGCGGGGAACATGGTGACGGTAGGCTACGTGGTGAGTTTATCGGCAAAGTGCTAGGAGAGAAAGTGTATGCTTTGCTGCAGGAGGTGAAAAATGTGTTTGACCCGAAAGGCATCTTCAATGCCAATAAAATTGTAAATACGCCACCGATGGACTCTTCCTTGCGTTACGATAAGGTAATTGATGGCAAGGAAATCCAGACCTATTTTGACTTTACGAAAGACGAAAGCATTTTGCGTCTTACAGAGAAATGTTCGGGTTCGGGAGATTGTCGTAAGACCGAAATCACTGGAGGAACGATGTGTCCTTCGTTTATGGCTACACGCAATGAAAAGGACACCACACGTGCCCGTGCTAATATGTTGCGTCAGTTTCTGACAAATTCGACTAAAGAAAACCGCTTTGATCACGAGGAGCTGAAAGAGGTAATGGACCTTTGTTTAAGCTGTAAAGGCTGTAAAACAGAATGTCCATCTAGTGTTGATGTGGCCAAGATGAAAGCCGAATTCCTTCAACATTATTATGATGCTAATGGAGCCCCTTTCCGCGCCAAGGTTATTGCCAATTTCACGAAGTCCCAACAGCTAGGGGCTATGGTGGCGCCAGTATACAATTTCTTTGCACAAAACAAATTGACTTCAAGTCTTATCAAATCGGTGTTGGGATTTGCTCAGGACAGAAGCTTGCCGGAAGTGAGTGGTACAACCTTAAGAAGCTGGATTAAAAAGCAGAAAACACAATCATCTAACGGAAAGTTTATCTTTTCTGTGATGAGTTTACCGATTATAACGACACCCACATCGGTAAGACCGCGTATAAGCTGCTTACTGCCTTAGGCTATGAGGTGCTTTTTGCACCCCATAAAGAAAGTGGAAGAACTTATCTTTCCAAAGGCTTTGTGAAGGAGGCTAAAAGGCTGGCAAACGAAAATGTAACTTTGCTTAAAAATAAAATTTCGGAAGAAACACCGCTTCTGGGGATCGAACCTTCGGCCATCGTTACATTCCGTGATGAGTATTTGAGTTTGGTGGATAAACCTTTGTTGGAAGATGCCAAAAGAATAGCACAGCATGCCCTTATGGTGGATGAGTTTCTGGCACAGGAGATAGATAAAGGAAATATTACAGCCGATATGTTTACTGACGCAAAACAGCATATCAAGCTGCATGGACACTGTTACCAAAAAGCTTTCCATCTCGTAGGTTATACGGAGAAAGTGTTATCGTTGCCGACGAATTATTCGGTAGAGGTTATCCCTTCCGGGTGTTGTGGTATGGCGGGTTCTTTCGGCTATGAGAAGGAACATTATGATATCTCGATGAAGGTTGCCGAATTGGTATTGTTACCGGCTGTTCGCGCAGCTAAAGAGGATGTCCTAATCGCTGCGGCGGGAACATCATGCCGTCATCAGATCAAGGATGGCGCGGCACGTAAGTCCTACCATCCAGTAGAAATTTTGTATAACGCTTTAAAAAGATAAAACATTATCGTAATTTGCTATAATAAAACTCTATTGCCATGAACATAGCAAAAATTTTCTTGACTGCTGGTTTCGCAGCGATGGTGGCATTGTCCGGTTGTGGCAATTCTTCCAATAAAGGACAGTCAGACCAAGGTCTTCCCTTAGAGAAGTTCACCAATGATAAAAATGCCCAAAAAGCAATATTTCTTCCTACGTATTGTAGAGGAGAATGAAACAGATTCTTCAAAAGTATACGTAGCCAAATCGGTTTTCGACCAAGATACCGTAGGAATGAAAGTAGAAGTCTTGAAAAATATAGAACCGGGGGTTGACGGTCAAGGCCGTCCTAAAGAGTCCGGATTTGTTAAAGGGGCTATCAAAATTTCTTCTATAGGCGAAGAATCCAATGCTTTGGTAAGAGCATTATCCACCATTTTCGGTATGGAATCAGCAGGCCAGATGAGCTCCGAAGCGATCTTACCTACTGTCTTTTCTTCCAATACAGTGGCTGTAGATCTGAGTAAGAATGCTACGTATAGCTTTAAGTTGTTCTTCGAAAATTCTGTAGGAGATCCAGCAGAAGTTTTTGCTACGCTCGACCTGTATAAGAAATCTTTCGAGATGTCTGAAAAAGATGCTTCGTTCCGCCCGCAGTGGCTGGCTGCTTTCGAAGGAAAATAACAAGAATAACCAATAAGGCTTGCCATTAAGCATGCCTTATTGGTATAATACCTCATAAAACCCTTCACTCCAAATTTTTATAGCTTTTTCTTGCTTCTTGTTCGTTAAGGTGTCCATATCCTATACGCATGGCTGTGATATACTTATCCTGGTAGAGGATATGTTGTGGTATGGTAAGTCCTTTTCTTTCACAGTTGCGACATATGGTCAGTAAAGGCACTTTCTGCTTAAACTCCACCCAAAATGCCAAGCCCATATGAGGTGGATTAAAATCTATAATTCTGTCAAAATAAGAATCCAAAAGGACGCTGAACTGGTTTCTGCGCCTAAGATATAATTTGGTGAGCCGCTGTGCTTGACGCAAAAAGTAACCTTCTTTTACGTATTCGCTTAAAGCATGTTCTATCAAGGGCGAAGAGGTGGATTGTAAGGTATTTTTGACTTTCTGTAATTCTCGGATAACGGATGAGGGAGCGACAATATATGCCATGTCATAAGGAGGGGGAAGCAAGCCTTCTAAACTATTAAGATAAACGACTGTATGCTGGTCATCATGATGAATGAGCGAAGTGGGAGACTGTCGGTCGAAAATAAAATCTGTTCCGCTATCATCTTCTATAATTGCGAAGCCATATGTTTTGGCTAAAGCGATTAACTCTTTTTTCTGTTCTTCCGATAAAGTCCGGGCGGTGGGATATAATGTGTTCGTATGAATATAAAAAGCTCTAATATTTTCTTTTGCAAGAATTGACTTAAGCTCTTCTATGTCTAGTCCCTTTTCGTTCAGAGACACAGTATATAGTTTTGCTCCGCAATCTTTCAGCATCATGTTTATAAAATAATGACCGGGCTGGGTGACCACAACAATATCATTCGGCTTTATCAGCGTTCTCAGAATGCACAACGTGCTTATTTTGTGATTTCCGGTAACGAGAATTTTTTCGGCATTAACAGCAATGCCTTTCTGAATAAGAAGAAGGTTTATTAGTTGATTTTTAAGATTTTCATTTTCTGAATGAATGTTTTTGTTGAGCTGATTTAACAACCATTTACTTTGCGAAGCCGCACTAAGAAAGGTGTTCAACAATTTGAGATCTGTGGTTCTGTAATCGGGCGTACCATCTGTCAAAAAGAGAGATGAGTGAAGAACATTGGAAGATAAATCGAGTACAGGATTGGAATAAAGCTGATATGGTAGCTGTTTCTCTTTTTCCTCCTTGGTAATTATTGGGGGGTGAGGTGCTTTTATTTTCTGCTGTGTGACATAAGCCCCACGCTGTGGAAGAATTTCTATCCATCCTTGCGCTGCCAGTTCATCATATGCTGCTACCACGGTCTGGCGATGGATGTACAGCCGTTCGCTAAGAAGTCTCGTCCCCGGAAGCTTTTCTCCGCGCAGAACAATCTTAACCTGAATGGCTTTTACAATACCTTGAGCAATCTGAAGATAAAGAGGGGTGCTGTCGTTGCGTTGCAATTTGATGTACGGCAGGAGTTTGTTGATAACTGGACTATTCATGGATATAAAACTGGACTATCTATTTGATGGAGAAAGATAAGACTTTTGTGACGAAAAATTTAAGATTATGAAACTTAAACGCAGTGTTTTGTTCATCACCTGTACTAATTTTTTCTTTATGGCGCATGCACAGAAACTTGAAAAGCTTCAAGACAGCATCGCTGAGGTAGTGATTTCAGAAAACAGGTTACAGATTCCTTTTTCCAAACGGAGCAGGGATATCCAAATCATTAATAATGAAGATATCAAGCGGTTGCCGGTAAAATCTATCAATGAGGTGTTGGCCTATGCTAACGGAATGGATATAAGACAACGTGGTCCTTTCGGTACACAGGCAGATATAAGTATTGACGGTGGTTCTTTTGAGCAGGCGTTGATTCTAATCAATGGTGTAAAAATTTCAGACCCACAGACGGGCCATCATACTATGAATATTCCTATAGCCATGGATGCAGTAGAGCGTATAGAGATCTTGCGAGGGCCTATGGCTCGTTGTTTATGGTGCTAATGCATTGACCGGAGCGATCAACATTGTTACACGAAAGGATGTTAAAAGTGGGCTGTCAGCA
>NZ_JXAC01000252.1 GCF_000814685.1 Sphingobacterium sp. T2 | reverse complement strand
GCATATCATAGAACACTATGCCGACAGATTGGATGTCAAATACTTTTTCAAAGAAAATGAGGGGCAGGGCAAGGCCCGCAACTATGGTTTTGAACGTGCCAAGGGCGACTTCTTCATTGTCTTTGATTCCGATATACTTGTACCTGCGGACTATCTGCAGAAGGTTAAGGACGCCATAGCACGTAACGGCTGGGACGCCTTTGGAGGGCCAGATGCAGCGCACGAATCTTTCACTCCAATACAGAAAGCTATAAGCTATTCGATGACCAGTCCTTTTACTACTGGTGGTATAAGAGGAAACAAGAAGCATGTAGGTCAGTTTCATCCGCGCAGCTTCAACATGGGGATTTCACGTGAAGTGTATGAGAAGACCGGGGGATATAAGCTTTCACGTCGTTCGGAGGATATCGAATTCAGTATCCGCATGATACAGTCTGGTTTTAAGGTAGGGCTTATTCCGGAAGCATTCGTATATCATAAGCGCAGAACAAGTTTTTCTCAGTTCTATAAGCAGACTAATGCTTTTGGCAAAGGACGTATAGATATTTCTATACTTTATCCCTCAGAATTGAAGCTCGTCCATATGCTGCCTGCGGCATTTACCGTAGGACTAATCACCTTAATTGTGCTTAATATCATCAATTTTATGATATTTACAGATGTGGTGTGGCTGCAATTTCTGGTCAGGGTAGGGAATTTGTTTATCATAAGCTATACATTGCTGTTGCTGGTACACGCCATACTTACGACAAAAAGCCTGAAGGTAGGGGTATATGGTGTTGTGGCAGCCTACACGCAGCTTATAGCCTATGGGACAGGGTTTCTGACCAACTATGTAGACCGTATCTGGCTGAAGAAAGATACTTCTAAGTAGTTTTGAACATAAATTAGAAGACAGTGGTTTCAATTACACAGTACAACTTAGATAAAATTGAGCAGCTTCTATTGGACCTTGGCTATAAGGTTCGTTACGAAAAAGGTAACTTTAAGACAGGAGCATGTGTAATACAAAATACTAAGGTTATCGTGGTCAATAAGTTTTCGAACCTCGAAATCAAAATCAACTCGCTGATCCAGCTGTTGAGGGAATTTGAAGTTACCAAAGATATGCTTGACGAGAAGCAGTGGACTTTTTATAAGACGTTAACGAAAAAAGACTAGGAGAGCATTGAAAATTCGATTTTTAGGAACGGGAACATCACAGGGGGTACCTGTGATAGCTTGTAACTGTGAGGTGTGTGTGTCTACCGATGCGCATGATAAGCGTCTGCGTTCGTCGGTGTTAATAGAGTTGGATAATGGTAAGAACATCGTCATCGATACTGGTCCTGACTTCCGCTATCAGATGCTTCGTGAGGGGGTGACACACCTAGATGCCGTGCTAATGACACACTCGCACAAAGACCATATCGCGGGTCTCGATGATGTGCGGGCTTTCAACTTCCGTCAACAGCGTGCTATCAACATTTACGCTAATGCTGCCACGTTAGAGGCGCTGGAAAGAGAATTCTATTATGCTTTCTCTGCTGTGAAATATCCAGGAGCGCCACAGCTGGAACTCAAGGAAATCCGTCCCTTGCAGTCCTTCGAGCTGTTTGACGTGGAAATACAGCCTTTTGAAGTTATGCATTACAAGATGCCCGTCATAGGGTACCGCATAGGCAAGTTTGCTTATGTTACGGATGCGAAGACTGTCTCCGACGCCACCAAAGATGTGCTGAAAGGAGTGGAAGTACTGGTGGTGAATGCCCTGCAGGAGCAGCCTCATATTTCGCATTTTACACTGGAAGAAGCATTGGCCTTCATACAGGAGATAAATCCTAAGAAAGCCTATCTTACGCATATAAGTCACCGCTTCGGCACCCATGAGTATATCCGTAATATTCTTCCGGAGAATGTGTTTGCCGCTTATGACCAACTGTGCTTGGAAGTAGATTAATGTGGGATAGCTAAACCTTTTGCTTTCAAGATTGTTATTCCTATAGTCACGGTAGTTTTTAACAATACACTCTAATTATAAACTTAAAAACAAAAAAGACTATGGGAAATCTGCTTTATTTAATCGCCGTTATTCTAGTAATAATTTGGGCAATCAGCTTTTTAGGTGGCTATGCTACAGGAGGTATCATCCATATATTATTGGTGATAGCTGTAATAGTTGTGCTATTACGAATAATACGTGGTAATGCCTAACGGTGACGGCATTCACCACTTACTTCATATAAATTTTGGCTATTTCAAAATCTTCTGCATAGGTAATCTTAATATTTTTAGGGCTGCTTTCAAGAAGATGTATGGGATAGCCAATTTTTTCTATTACGGAAGCATCGTCCGTAAAGAGAGGTTCTTCGGGCTGACGGTAAGCTTGCAGTAGAAGGTGTGCCGGAAAGGTCTGAGGGGTCTGTATCTGCCATACCGTATCTCTATCCACAGCTTTGTTATCTGCTACGCCGCCCAAACGTATAGAGTTGGTGCTCCGTGTGGCCAACACGTTGCACTGTCCTTTTTCTGCTAGTTCAAAGGATTTTTCGATGAGCTCCTTATCCACTAGAGGTCGTGCAGCATCGTGTACGGCAATACTGTTTCCTTCTTCGTAAAATACGTCGGGAAAGCGTTGTTCAATGAAGTTGATAGCATTACGTATACTCTGAAAGCGGGTTTTGCCGCCTATGACCATCTCGTGTGGCACGACAAAGTCATATTTCAAGCATAGCTCTGTCCAATATTGCACCATATCGCTATGAAGAGCCACCACGATAAGGTCGCTGCACTCTACAAAAGCAGCTATAGTATGCATAAGTACGGGTTTATCATTGAGCAGCATATACTGCTTAGGTAGGTCAGCATTGATGCGTGATCCCGTTCCTCCGGCGGCGATGATGACAATACGTTTGTTCATGGTATAAAATAAAAAAGCGTGACTGTTGTCCAATCACGCTACAAAATATTGAAATAATATCAGAATTTTAAATAATCAACATGGCATCGCCGTAGCTGTAGAATCTGTATTTCTCTTTCACCGCTACTTCATAGGCGTTCATCACATTTTCGTAACCCGCGAATGCAGCGATCATCACCAATAGGGTAGATTCCGGCATGTGGAAGTTGGTGATCATAGAGTTGGCGATGCTGAAGTCGTAAGGAGGATATATAAACTTACTTGTCCAGTCTGCAGCAGGTTTAAGTCTCTTGTCTGCTGATACGGAAGATTCTATGGCACGCATAGAAGTAGTTCCTACGGCGCATACACGACGTTTGTTGTCTAAGGCGCGGTTTACGATTTTTGCTGCCTCTTCTGTGATGATGAACTGCTCAGAGTCCATCTTATGTTTTGTCAAGTCTTCCACCTCTACTGTACGGAAGGTGCCCAGCCCCACGTGAAGGGTGATCTCCGCAAAGTCAACACCTTTCAACTCTAGGCGTTTCATCAGTTCACGTGAAAAGTGAAGACCTGCCGTAGGTGCTGCTACCGCCCCCTCTTCTTTAGCGTAGATAGTTTGATAACGGTACTTGTCTTCCGGAGTTGCTTTGCGTTTGATATATTTAGGTAGAGGTGTCTCTCCTAAAATTTCAATGTTGCGGCGAAACTCCTCATCAGTACCATCGAATAAGAAACGGATAGTGCGGCCACGAGAAGTCGTGTTGTCCACAACTTCGGCAACCAATAAATCATCTTCACCAAAGTATAGCTTGTTTCCAACACGGATTTTACGAGCCGGATCTACTATACATCCCACAAACGTAATTCTTTGTTTAACTCAC
>NZ_JXAC01000251.1 GCF_000814685.1 Sphingobacterium sp. T2 | reverse complement strand
GATAAGAGTAAGCACTAGAGTCCTTGGAAATCAAGTCCGAAAGCTGGACCAATCTTGTGAAGTAAAGTAATAAAMMTGATTATGWTCGGAAATGCTGTTGGATTGGAAAGCTCCAAGATGATGGCCTTGCCTCCCGGTTTGAGGACCCTATGTATTTCTGAAAGTCCCTTCTCCAAGTTTTCGAAGTTCCGCACCCCAAACGCTACAGTCACTGCATCAAAACTGCTGTCGGCAAACTGCAGATTTTCGGAATCGCCAAGCTGCACTTCAAATTACTTCCTGCAACCCTTTTCTGGATTTTCTCCTTAGCAATATCCAACATGCCCTGCGAAATGTCTACACCTACCACCTTTTTAGGCTTCAGAATCTGTATGGACTCTATCGCAAAGTCTCCCGTACCCGTAGCTACATCCAATATATACTGGGGCTTTATAGACTGTAGAAGCCTAATGGCTTTCTTTCTCCAGATCACATCGATACGCATGGTCATCAGCCTGTTCAACAAATCATAACGCTTGGAAATGTTGTTGAACATATCCGCTACCTGCTCCTTCTTACCTCCGTCTTTCGACTTATATGGTTTTAATGTTGACGCTTCATTGTTTGACATAAGACAAATATATGTATATATTTTTTATGCAGGGTAAAAAGCTAATTTTTAAGCCTTTCTTCACCTGTAAAACGCTAACCTATTGATAATGAAACTCTAACTTAAAATTAACCTCAAAAGCGATTAAAACAACAACCAATTTCAAGTTATTAACACTACAGGAAGTTTTCCACATAAAATTACCCCTCTGAAAATCAGTGCAATTAACAATTAACTAACACTTATTCCACACTTGATGTGAATAATAACTCGTTATATCATAGGACAGAATGCATTATTCATTTTTTACATAAATTGATATGTGAACAACTAAAAAAGAAGATTATGGACTTATTTATTACTTTTGTTTTACAATGCTAAGAGGGCTCTACCAAAGAGTCTTGTAATATTGAAAATCAAAATCAGACAAAGGGATAATGGAGCAAGAATTTTCGGGTCAAAACACCAACTTTAACAGAGCTAATTTCAACAAAAAACGCACTAGTCTTAACAATCTGGTTAGTGGTCTTGGCAAGCTTCCACCACAAGCGGTGGACCTTGAAGAAGCTGTGCTGGGCGCGTTAATGTTAGAAAAGAATGCCTTAAGTGAGGTTATTGACATCTTGAAGCCTGAATCTTTCTATAAAGAGGCACATCAGAAAATTTTTGAAGCCATTTATTCTTTGTTCCAAAAAACCTACTCCAATCGATATTCTAACCGTAACGGCAGAGTTGCGAAAGATGGGAGCCCTAGAGATGGTCGGTGGTGCTTACTATATCACACAGCTCACGGACCGGGTTGTTTCCGCTGCCAATATAGAATATCACGCCCGTATTATTTCACAAAAGTATATTCAGCGTGAACTTATCCGTGTTTCTACGGAGATTATCAATGCGGCGTACGATGAGACCTCAGATATCTTCGACCTGTTGGATCACGCTGAAAAAAGCCTGTTCGACATTGCGCAAAACAATCTGCGTAGAGACTCCCGCAAGATGGATGACATCATGCGCGAAGCTATTTCTAACTTAGAGATGCTGCGTGACCGTACTGACGGCCTTACCGGTATCCCTTCGGGATTGACAGCCTTGGACCGTATGACTTCCGGATGGCAACCTTCGGATTTGGTCATCATTGCGGCTCGTCCCGCCATGGGTAAGACAGCCTTCGTATTGTCTGTAGCACGAAATGCCGCCGTAGACCACAACTGCCCAGTAGTAATCTTCTCACTGGAAATGTCTTCCGTACAGTTGGTAAACCGTCTTATCGCCGGAGAAACAGAAATCGAACAGGAAAAACTTAAAAAAGGAAATCTGGCAGACCACGAGTGGCAACAGCTTCACTCCCGTATCGGTCGATTGACAGAAGCACCTATCATCATTGATGATACGCCGGCACTCAATATTTTCGAATTCCGCGCAAAATGTCGTCGTCTGAAGGCTCAGCACGACATACAGATGATTATTGTCGACTACTTGCAGTTGATGCAAGGAAAGAACGACGGAAAAGGTGGCGGTAACCGAGAGCAGGAAATCGGTAGTATCTCCCGCGCATTGAAATCGGTAGCCAAAGAGCTGAACGTCCCAGTACTAGCTCTTTCTCAGTTGAGCCGCGCCGTAGAGTCTCGTCCTGGAAACAGCAAAAGACCTATGCTTTCCGACCTGCGTGAATCAGGATCTATCGAGCAGGACGCCGACATGGTGCTGTTCCTCTACAGACCGGAATACTACGGCTTGGTGGAAGACGAAGAAGGGCGTCCTACCGCAGGTGTAGGTGAGGTAATCATCGCTAAACACCGTAACGGTGAAACGGGTATAGTTCCTCTTAAGTTTGTCGGCAAATATGTTAAGTTTACCGATCTGGAAGAAAATTTTGGTATGGGAGATGATTCCTTCGGCGGCGGATTTGGCAGTTCGGCCATGTCTCCTTCAGCATCATTTGACGACTTTATGGGTTCGGGAGGTATCACTATGCCTTCCCGCATGAACGACATGCCGGACGATGCTCCTTTCTAATGGTAAGAAAAGAACGCTATAATCCAAAGCCCTCTGTCTTATGACGAAGGGCTTTTTAGTTTCTTACATCTTTATTAAATTGGCTATAAAAAATATGCTCAATCTCATCACCAACCAACAAATGCGCCAAGCTGACACCTATACCTGTCAGCACCTAAATATAGAGTCCGTCGAATTAATGGAGCAGGCGGCGAAGGCTTTTGTAGAGTTATTTATTAAGTACAGCCTCTCTGACAAAGAGATATCCATTGTTGCAGGAAAAGGTAATAATGGCGGTGACGGACTAGCCATAGCGCGACTATTACATGAGAAAGGGTAACAAACATATCAAAGTTTATATTTTAGAAAAATTCAACTCGGCATCCAAAGATTTTTCCATAAACCTCGAAAAACTTCAAACATTAAACATCCCTATTGTCTATTGCTATTCATTGCATGATCTTCCATCAACCTTTGATGTTGTCGTAGACGCCGTATTGGGCTCCGGATTTAATAGAGCATTAGATAGCTTCTTCGCGGCTGTTTTCCGACATATCAATGAGAGTAGCAACTTCATCGTTTCGGTGGATGTACCTTCAGGCTGTCCTGCCGACACTTTCGACATTGAAAGTTACGACGGCATACATGCCCATCTGACGATATGCTTCCAACGACCAAAACTCTTTTTTACACTCCCCGAATCGCACAAGGTGACAGACGATTTCAAAACTGTCTCTATAGGACTATGTGAAGACTATCTGCAGTCTATTCCTTCCGATTATTTTTGGATTGATAAAGGGTACGTTACAGCGCTGTTACCTTGCCGGAAGAAATTCTCCCATAAAGGAAGTTATGGACATGTGTTGGTGTATTCCGGTGCCAAGACCATGCGTGGTGCCAGTCTTCTCGCCTCCAAAGCGGCAGTAAAAATGGGGGCAGGACGGACAACACTGTTGACAGACGCCGAATTCTTTCCTTTTGCCAATGTCTTTCTGCCAGAGTTGATGACAGCAGATATCGGGAGACTAAACGACTTGAATTTCGATAAGTTTTCGGCCATAGCAATAGGTCCCGGTTTAGGAATTTCAGAAACCTCACGCGAACATGTTCTACGTTTGTTGAAGCTAAAGAATCCTTTGGTGTTGGACGCCGACGCATTGAATGTGTTGAGCAAGGAAGACCTAAGCGGACACCCCCATCTGGTGATAACGCCTCACATGAATGAGTTTGACCGCCTCTTTGGTAAACATAAAACCTGGTATGAACGTCTACAATCCGCCAAATCCTTTGCTCAAGAAAATGGAATAGTCATTGTCTTGAAGAATCAATATACCTTTATCTGCACACCGCAGGGAAAAGTGTTTATAAATTCTACCGGCAATCCCGCTATGGCGCAGGGCGGTATGGGAGATGTACTGACAGGATGTATTACCGCGCTATTAGCGAGAGGGTTAAAGCCTGAAGAGGCGGCAGTGGCAGGATGCTACATCCACGGCTTCACGGCCGATCTGCTAGCAGAACAACATGAGGTAGTATCCCCTTCTTTGTTGACGGACAACTTGTCCAAAGCTATTTCCTTACTGAAAAGCGGCCCTCATAACATAAACTAAAGAGGCTTTTTATCATACACATACAGATCAAAAGCCTCTTTTATTATAACTCTTATAATTGGTGGAATTTATTTCTCTACATACACACGATCCCTCTCATAGGTGGCAATATGACGTTCCTTCTTAGGAAGATAAATATCCTCCAACGTAATCAAAATACCCGTTTCTTCCACCTCACCAAACTCATCGTTCAGCGCTGTACCGAAAGTCATCATCGTAGGCGACAGATTCATATAGGTATTGATAAGGGGAGGAATATTCTCTCCTAAGTCGCGAACATGCCTGTTAAGGATTTTATATCCTTCTTTATACGGTAGTCCATCAAAAATACCCTTGTATTTAGAAATATCTGTTTTATAGCCTATTTCCAGATGCTTCTTAGGTTTCACCAAATTTTTGCGATCAGGGAAATAACATTCCATGAAATACATCAATAAATCCCTTGCTTCCGCATTAAAGTGAGGATACATGGTCACCTTTCCAAACAAATACTTGATATCCGAGTTGATTACTACCAATGCTCCCAAACCATCCCAAAGATTGTCCAAGGAAAACAACCCTTTACGGTTGTCCACAGAAGGTTGATAGCGCGGTTGTACCCACGATCTACCCAACTCTATGGTATAAGGTAGATAATCTCTGTTAAACTCATCGGAAAAGTCAAAATAATGCGATGTGGAAAGATGTATGTTCCCGTCTTTGTCTATGGCTTCATCACAACGGATAATACGATAGCCAGCAATGATTTCTTCATCCTCAGGATTCCATGCAATAAGCTGATCGTAATTATGTTCACAAGTATCGTTTTCGTCGATATCCAATGCTAATCCTGTGCCGCCACCTGCAGCCCTAAATGTGATTTCACGCAGACGACCTATCTCACGCATAATATTTGGCGCCGTATGATAATTAACCAAATACACCTCGTTATTACCGTTGTTAGTATAACGTAAGAATGCTTCTTTGGTCAACTCTGCCTTAATCAGTTCTCTCTCTACTGGAGGTATTATTTCTTCCATAAAATTATTTCTGCGTCTTCAATCCGTACACCAACTGCTTCACTTCGGCAGCCCATTGTTTTTCATTTCTTGAGTTATCAAACATCGTATAAGGGATGCGTTTTCCAACGCGAATGGTAACGCGCTGGTTACGCTGTGAGAAAAACTCATCTACAAGATACAACATCTCGATATTGAACTTTATTCCTAACTTATTTCTCCAATTGGATAAGTTATAGAAAAAGTTAGAATTCTTCCTTCAATATAAACAGGGATAATGTCTTTTTTATATTTTTTTGCTTTGGAGATAAAACTTTTTTTCCATTCCAAGTCCACGATCTGCCCATTGATCTTGCGGGACACCAGTCCTGCTGGAAAGACCAGCAGTGCCTGATCGGCAGCGTAAGCTTCTTCTACGGCGGAAGCTACACTCTTATTCTGCCCTCCTACTTTGTTGACTCCGACAAACAGCGGCTCCAAGTTAACCACATTCATCAGAAGATCATTTACTAGGAATTTGACATCTTTACGTACTCTACCTATTGCCTGCATAAAGGCGATACCATCCATCCCGCCAAGAGGATGATTAGACGCAAAGATTACACTGTCTTCTTTAGGGATATTTTCCTCTCCTTCTAATACAACATCTACACCTAAATGTTTGATTAAAGCATCAACAAAATCTAAGCCTTTCAAATCCCTGTACCTATACATGATGTCGTTGATTTCATCTTCATGTATAGTGCGCTCTAAGTATTTAAGCAGAGGCCCCGGAATCCATTTAGCCAGCTTGGGACTTTTCTTGCGGATAACCTCTCTAACCTGAATAAACTTCTTTGTGCCTTCCACCATATAATTAAGACTAGCCTGTCGAAAGTGTCGACAAGACTATCCGTGTAAAAATAAAAAATATTGCACGAATTCAGATAAATTTTGCAAATATTATTCATTTAAGCTTGTTTTTTGCATATTTTTTTCGAATATTTATTTATATTCTATTCGAGGGTTGGTTCTTAAAGAAGAGGAGTGAAAATGTTCATAGGACAATACATATCTACTGAATATCACGAGGTTTTACCATCGGACACTATAGATTTTGCCCTACAGAAAATGAGCGAATATTACCTTCACCAGCTTGCTGTCGTGAAGGATCGCGTTTTTTATGGTATTGTGACCGAAGAAGAGCTCCTCGATCAGATGGACTCTTCCCTCCCGTTGGACAATGTTCCTATGCTTTATAAACCTATCTTCCTGTTCGACTATCAGCATATATACGATGCTCTGCATAACATGGCAGCCTATGGATACTGCTTCCTTCCTATTCTCAACAAAAACCACGAGTATCTTGGCGTGCTGACCAAACAGAAACTTATTGAAGCGATAAATACCTTGTTCGGTAACGAAGAGGGCGCTATCATTGTGCTGGAACTAGGTATACGCGATAATGCTTTATCTCATGTCGCGCGAATCATAGAATCCGAAAACGTGAGCATCCTCAGCACGGCCGTACATCAGATTCCGGACAGTTCCAAGCTGGAAATGACAATAAAAGTCAATAAAACCAATATTTCAAGTGTTATTTCTTCGTTGTGGCGCAACGACTATGTTGTAAAGGCTACATTTCGTGATGGTGGTTCCCAATCTGATTTACAAGAAAGATACGACCTTTTGATGAATTATTTAGATTTATAATCAAATCTTCGCACCTTTGTAATAGGATATCAAAATATTGCTGGAATGCAACATCGTAAAATCGCCATCTTCGGAAGAGTCTTTAGCTCTTCTGTTACGCCTTACATAGAAAATCTATTTGATTACTTACATAATCAATCTATTGACGTCATCGTACATCGGGACTTCTATGCCTATCTGCAAGATACCGTACAATGTCCTTCAGGCTTGGCGACCTTCAGCAATAACAAAGACTTACCAAGAGATATAGACTTCCTGCTATGTCTTGGGGGTGATGGCACCATGCTGGCTGCTGTATCCATCATCCGCGACTCAGGAATTCCGGTGGCGGGTATCAACTTCGGTCGTCTAGGTTTCTTGGCTAATATCCCCAAGGACCGCATACAGGAAGCTCTGCAAAAGATTATGCAGGGCGAGTTCAGTATACAGAAAAGAAAGCTACTCTGTGTGGAAAGCCCACAGAAGACACTTTTCGACAGCGAAAACTTCGCCCTGAACGACATCACCGTCTTCCGTTATGACTCTTCTTCCATGATTACGGTCGAAGCCCACATCAATGGAGAGCTGCTCAACTCCTATTGGGCAGACGGGCTTATTATCGCCACACCTACAGGCTCCACCGCCTACTCGCTGAGTTGCGGCGGACCTATCATCATGCCGGGTAGTGACAACTTTGTTATCACCCCTATCTCTCCGCATAACCTCAATGTCCGTCCTATCGTTGTCTCTTCCGACATGCAGCTTTCCCTAAAAATCGAAAGCCGTACAGAAAAATTTATCCTCAGCTGTGACTACCAAAAGCGAAACCTTGTCCACTGATGTTCAGCTGACCATATGCAAGGCTTCCTTTCGAAAATCAACCTTATACAGCT
>NZ_JXAC01000250.1 GCF_000814685.1 Sphingobacterium sp. T2 | reverse complement strand
TCTTTTTATTTAGAATATTTTGACTTTTTGATTTTATTAATCGTTCTGCCCGAGAAGCAGGCCAAACCTTTTTCCTTAAGCATACCAATGCTTTTTTAAGGTATCTTCCTGCTTCAAGACATAAGCAAGGCGTACTTCGTTTTGTCCTTGCTCCTGGTGTGCTATAAAATCCGGTTAGCAGGGGCCATCATTACTGTTTCGTTTTCGTAAGAGAACTTCTCTAACATCCATTGACAGAATTTGTCTGCGTTGTCAATAGGTAATTTGGCTACCACATAGAAGGCACCTCCGGGATTAGGGCAGTAAACGCCTTCGATGGCGTTAAGACCTTGGACAAGCGTGTCACGTCTTGCTGTATATTCTTTGGATACCGCTTCGAAATAGGAATCAGGAGTGTCAATAGCAGCTTCCGATGCTATCTGCCCTTCAAGAGATGGAGAGAGACGGGCTTGAGCGAACTTCAGCGCTGTAAGATAAAGTTCTTTGTTTTTGGTGATAAGACAGCCTATACGTGCACCACAAGCAGAGTATCTTTTCGATACGGTGTCAAATACTACCACATGGTCTTCCAAGCCTTCCAAGTGCATTGGAGAGACGAACTCGCGGCCATCATAGCAAAATTCACGGTAAGCTTCATCGGAGAATAAGTACAGGTCATATTTCAGACACAGCCCTTTCAGTGCTTCTAGCTCCTCACGCGAGTAAAGGTATCCTGTAGGGTTATTAGGATTACAGATAGCGATAGCTTTGGTCTTTTCGGTGATCAGCTTTTCAAATTCTGCGATAGGAGGTAAGGCGAAGCCGTTGTCGATGTAGGACATGATAGGCTTTACGACTACATCTGCCGAGCAGGCAAAGCCATTGTAGTTGGCGTAGAAAGGCTCTGGGATGATCACTTCTTCTCCCGGGTTAAGACAAGCCTGCATGGCTATGGTGATAGCCTCCGAACCGCCGTTGGTCACCAAAATATCTGTAGGTTGTATGTTATAGTTTAATTTGTTATAGTATTGCGCCAACTTCTGACGATAAGAAGCGGTACCTTCCGAAGGAGTATAAGCCCATACTTTGAAGTCTATATTTTTCAAAGCGTTAAGCATTACTTCAGGAGTCTCGATGTCAGGTTGACCGATATTTAGATGATTATTATTTTTTTCCCTTTCTTTTTTAGCTTGGTCAGCAAAAGGAGTAAGTTTACGAATAGGTGAAGCAGGCATGTTAATGCCTTTCTGAGAAATCTTTGGCATAGTATTCAATATTATTTTCTGGCTACAAATATAGGTTAAAAAATAGCCGTATCAAATCATTTTGATACGGCTATCATAAATTTTATAGTCGTTAATATTATTCTACATTACCTTTGATGGTAAGGGTCTTAACCGGGGTTTTGGTGTTGGACTTCACCACGAAAGACTTGGTGAAAGGTCCTTTCGCCGCTGCATTGTAAGTAACTTTTATTTTACCCGATTCTCCCGGTTTTACCGGCGATTTGGAATAGTCTGCTACCGAACAGCCACAGGAAGGGGCTACCTCCGAAATGATAATAGGAGCTTTTCCTACGTTGGTGAACACAAACTCATGGGATGCAGGCTTGTTGAATGGAATGGTGCCAAAATCATGTGACTCGCTTTCGAACTTAAATTCTCCCATCTGCAATAAAGTCATGGAAGTGAGGGCGATAAACGAAATGATGGTAGCAGCAGTATATACTAATTTTTTCATAGTTCTTTCCTTTGTAAAAGATGTTTCTGTTTGACTACTGTTTGCAATTATATTGCCAAAGTTACGTCTAAAAATAGCAAACAATTTAAAAACCACAATAATTTTACATTGAATATATTCATATTCCAATATTAAATTATGCCTTCCTTCAAGAGATCTTGTAGGTGTACGATTCCGACATACTCTCCTTGGTCAAGGACGATCAGCTGCGAGATGCTGTTTTCTTTCATTTTGTGGAAAGCGTTGATAGCCAGTTCATCCTGTTCTATATTCTTTGGGTTTTGGGACATAATGTCTTTGGCAGACAATATGGAGGTGTCCTGATGGTTTTCCAGCATACGGCGTATATCTCCATCGGTAATGATTCCTACTATCTGGTTATTGTCGGTCACTACGGTAGCACCGAGCCTAAATTTGGTAATGGAGATGATGACATCGCGTATAGAGGCGTTGCTAGGCACTTCCGGCTTGCCATTGATTGATAGTACGTCTTTAACTTTCAGGTAAAGCTGCTTGCCTAATGCCCCTCCGGGATGATATTTGGCGAAGTCGCGGTCTGTAAAGTGGCGAAGAGTCTGGAGACATACGGCTAGTGCATCACCCATGGCCAGCTGTGCTGTAGTGCTCGTAGTAGGAGCTAGGTTGTTAGGGCAGGCTTCACGTTCTACTGTGGTGTCCAAGATAAAGTCAGCTTGTTGCGCCAAGAAGGAATTTAGATTTCCTACGATGGCGACAAGCTTGTTTTTTGTTTGCTTGAGGAATGGAATCAGCACCTTTATTTCCGGAGTGTTGCCGCTTTTGGAGATGACGATAATCAGGTCATCTTCTTGGATGATCCCCAAATCCCCATGAATGGCATCGGCGGCATGCATGAAAATTGCTGGCGTTCCGGTAGAATTTAAGGTAGCTACAATCTTCTGGGCTATGATGGCGCTTTTTCCTATTCCTGAAACAATAACACGACCTTTCAGATTTAATATGGTGTTGACAACTTCAGCGAAATCGTCTGTAATTCTTTTCGTCATGGCTTCTAGTGCTTTAGCTTCCAAGAGCAGCACATCTATGGCCTCTTTTTTAATTTCTGAATTGTTTTTCACGTAAAATCTCCTTATTTTTATTCTTATTTTTAGACAAAAATAGAGTATTTAATTTTTAGAGGAGCAATAGTCTACTTATATTTTTGTAACTGCGCTGATGGAAATAGAAAAATCTTTGTACGACAACCTTCAAGAGTTCTTCGGATTTGACACATTTAAGGGAGACCAAGAAGCCATTATTACCAACATACTAAACGAAAAAGATACTTTCGTCATCATGCCTACCGGAGGAGGCAAATCCATTTGCTATCAGTTACCTGCTTTGATGAGTGAGGGGACAGCGATAGTGATATCGCCTCTTATCGCTTTGATGAAAAATCAGGTGGACCAGCTAAGGGCTTTTGGAGGAAGGGAAAGCATAGCACATTTTCTAAACTCTTCCCTTACCAAGGGAGAGATCACCAAAGTGAAGGCCGATGTGTCGTCCGGAAAGACTAAGTTGCTCTATGTGGCGCCGGAGTCGCTGACCAAGGAAGACAATGTTGGCATTTTTGCAGACGKTAAATATT
>NZ_JXAC01000025.1 GCF_000814685.1 Sphingobacterium sp. T2 | reverse complement strand
GCTTTCCTTGTGTGACTCACAAAATGTAGGTTGGAAAAGACATTAACTTAGGTTGGTATGACGCACATTGATATAGATATCGTATTTAGCTTTGTTGTCTTCTACCTTCACTTCAAAGGTAGGAATATCTCTGTACTCCCAAGAGCGATCAGCTATGGCCACATTTTTTTCATAAAAGGCGCCATCGCTGCAGGAGGCAAGCAGACCTAGTATAGCTAAATATCTTTTCATAATAAAAAAGAAGAGTGGAGAAGATTATTCTCCACTGTTGTTTTGTTTATCTGAATTTTTGTTTTTATTTCTGTTGAATCTTCTTTTCTTCCTCTGCTGCTCTTTAGGTTTTGCTGCTTTTTCGTTGTTTTTGATATCTGCTTTTTCTTTCTTTTCTCCGGAGGGAGCTTGCAGGCTTTTCAGCTTTTTTACTTTGGTCGGCAGAAGAAGACTGAGCTTCAGCCTTATTGCTGTTTTTGTTTTTTCTTTTTCTTCTTGCGTTTTTTGGATTTTTCATCCAAGCGTGTCAGGCTATCCTGTCCTACAACATTCTCATAATCCAAAACAATAGGTTTTATCGTTTCTTTTTGTAGGCTTACGGCGGATAAAGTTTCCGGAATTTCGCCTTGCTTGTTGAGTTCTGCCAGCTCTTTGACCTTGCTGATAGCCAGAGGCACCCAGCTTTCTGCTCCCGGATAGGAGAACCACATAATCTTTTTGAAAATATCGGTTTTTTGTAAGATTGCTGTACCGTTTTGTGTTTCTATTTTATCTACGTCGGTAGGAATATCTTTCAGGGCGTCCATATAACTATCCAGCTCATAGTTGAGACAGCATTTGAGCTTACCGCACTGACCAGCCAGTTTAAGCGTGTTGAGCGACAGGTTTTGATATCTTGCCGCAGAGGTTGACACGGTCTTGAAGTCTGTCAGCCATGTAGAGCAACATAGCTCCCTGCCGCAGGAACCTATACCCCCTAGACGGCTTGCCTCCTGCCGCATTCCAATTTGGCGCATCTCGATACGTATACGGAATGCTTCGGCCATCTTCTTGATGAGCTCACGAAAGTCTACACGTCCTTCTGCCGTATAGTAGAAGGTAGCTTTGGTCTTGTCACCCTGATAGTCTACGTCCGATATTTTCATTGAAAGACCTAGGTCCAAAGCCATCTTACGGGCTCTGTGCATGGTCTCCCACTCCAAATCTTTTGCTGCCTTATATTTGGCAACATCTGCCTCTGTCGCTTTACGGTATATACGTTTGGTTACAGCATCAGGACTGATATTTGTTTTTCTTGAGCTGTAGCCTTACCAGCTCTCCTGTAAGCGACACGTGTCCTATGTCATAACCTCCTGTAGAAGGCTCTACGGCGACCATTTCACCCATTTCAAGATAGAGGTTGTCCGTATTGACGAAGAAATCTTTTCTAGATCCTTTGAAACGAACTTCTACTATATTGAAGGGTTTATAGTTAGATGGCAAATCCATATCGGAAAGCCAGTCGTACACATCTAATTTATTACATCCGCTGGTCATGCAGGTGCCGTTATTGTTACAACCTGCTGGTACTGTACCTAATTTGGCTCCTGTACCGCAACCACCACCGGATGAGCAACTGCCACATCCCATAATTTTCTTTCTATATATATTGAGTCCCTTGTGGGAACGTTTGATATTTGAACAATAAAACTAATTGCAAAGATAAATCTAAAAATAATATTTTAGGATTACCATTCCTTTCAATACCATAATGTGTTTTTTCTAACAGCCCTATGGTTTCGGTCAATTGTTCAATTTGATATAATTCACTTGAATTTTTCTACAAATTTTAACTCTTCTTCTCGCAGAAACACTAAATTTTTCAACCCTTGTTGCATCAGAATGATCTGCCTAATCATGTTGATGGCATAGAGGATGAAGCTTTTCTGATTCTCGCGTCCTAGGGAAGCAAGTCTCTCCTCGCTGATACGTATCAGATCTGATCCTCTGTCTGTCACTATGGTGCGAAGCCATTCCACGAAAAGTTGAAAGTTGCTGCTATGTTCTTTGTTTTGCAGCAGATTTAAAGCGTCCTGAATATTGCCGTCGGCGATGAAGGCAATCTCTCTTGCCTCGTTGTGCGGAAGGCTGTGTTTCTCTACAAGGTAGTTTGTTATCTCTTCATGACTAACCTTGTTGATTTTGACCAGCTGCGTGCGCGAGATAATGGTATTCAAAATCTTTTCCTGGTTTTCTGCTACCAGTAGGAAAAGAGTTTTTGCCGGCGGTTCTTCGATAAGCTTAAGCAAGGCATTTCCCTCTTTATCCAGATATTCCGGAAGCCACATGATCAAAACCTTGTATTCAGCCTCATAGGCTTTCAAGCTAAGCTTTTTGATGATGTCATGTGCTTCCTTGATGGGAATGTTGGCCTGCTTGTTGCCGGCATCAAGCCTATCCCTCCAATAATCCATTCCCAAGTAGGGATTGGTGAGAAAAGCTTCTCTCCATTCTTTCAGCACGTCGGTAGCTACAGCTAGCTCCTTCGTAGGGAAAAAAGGATACGAAAAGTGAAGGTCCGGATGGATAAGCTTTTCGTATTTGCGGCACGAAGGACATTGCCCACAGCTGTCTTCGTCCGTACGGTGTTCGCAATTGATATATTGTGCATATGCTACCGCAAGAGCAAGAGATCCAGAACCTTCCGGCCCCAAAAACAGCTGTGCATGACTTACACGGTTGTTTTTTATCCGAATTGATTAAATGTCTTTTAACCTCTTGATGACCAATTATCTCTCTGAATAGCATATTTATTTCTAGACAAATGTACTAAAATTAAAATTGTCTATAATAATAACATTGTAATAGTGCACCATTATAATTTTAGACATAAATTATGTAATATTGCATATAAGTAATTTATCGCAAATAGCACATGAGATTTATTGTATCCACATCTGTTTTATTAAAACAACTTCAAGCCATCAGTGGCGCGTCAAGTAGCAGTACCGTTCTTCCTATTTTGGAGAACTTTTTGTTTGAGATAAAGGACAATACGCTGACCATCTCAGCGACAGATTTGCAGACTAGTATGGTTACTTCTTTGTCTATAGAAGCAAAAGAAGAAGGTAGAGTAGCCATGCCGTCAAAAATTTTGATTGACACATTGAAGACGCTTCCTGACCAGCCTGTAGCCTTTTCGGTAGATACTAATACGTTGACAATAGAAATCAGCGCTGGCGACGGTAAATACAAATTGAGCGGCGAAAATGCAGATGATTTCCCTAAAATTCCGGTAGTAGACAATGTCTCTACAGTGAAATTATCGGCCGCTATTCTGGCGGAAGCTATTAATAAAACTCTTTTTGCGGTAAGTACTGACGAGCTTAGGCCGGCAATGTCGGGGGTATATGTACAGTTTAGTGATCAGAACATCACTTTTGTGTCTACCGACGCACACCGACTTGTAAGATATCGCCGTACAGATGTAGGCGCAGAAAAGACTGCTTCCATCATCTTGCCTAAGAAAGCTTTGACCCTGTTGAAATCGTCGTTACCTTCGGATGATACCACGGTTTCTATAGAATATAACAATACCAATGCGTTCTTCCAGTTCGGTTCTATTCACTTAATATGCCGCCTAGTGGATGAGCGCTATCCAGATTATGAAGCGGTAATTCCTCAGGTAAATCCAAATAAGCTTACTGTGGACCGTGCATTATTCTTAAATACCTTGCGTCGTGTGGTAATCTTTGCAAATAAGACCACGCATCAGGTACGTTTGAAGATCAGCGGTTCGGAATTGAATATCTCGGCAGAAGATCTTGACTTCTCTAATGAAGCATACGAACGTTTAAGCTGTCAGTTTGAAGGAGAAGATATGGAAATAGGTTTTAACGCCAAATTCCTTATCGAGATGTTGTCAAACTTAGACAGTGAAGAGGTGGTGTTGGAGATGAGTACACCAAATCGTGCAGGATTGTTGTTGCCTTCTGTGAAGAAGGATAATGAAGATATCTTGATGTTGGTGATGCCGGTGATGTTAAATAATTATAATTAGAGGTTAGCTCGTTTTGGATATTATTTACGGACTAATAGATTTTATATTACATGTGGACGACCATCTGGTAGAGATAGTAAACAACTATCAGATGTGGACCTACTTGATTCTGTTTCTTATCATTTTTGTAGAGACAGGAGTTGTGGTGATGCCTTTTCTTCCTGGCGATTCGTTGCTATTTGCGGCAGGAATGTTGGCAGCACAACCTAATGAGCTGAACATATGGGTGTTGATTTTAATTCTTCTTGTGGCGGCGGTAACAGGAGATTCTCTCAATTATTCCATAGGAAAGCATTTTGGTTTGCGTGTCACTAAGTTTAAGCTTTTCGGAAAACATATGGTTACCGATGAGCAGCTCGATAAGACACATTCGTTCTATGAAAAGTACGGCAGTAAGACTATAGTTATCGCCCGTTTTGTGCCTATAGTCCGTACTTTAGCTCCCTTCGTAGCAGGCATAGGGCGGATGAACTATGGTACTTTCCTTACTTACAACATTGTAGGGGCTATCTTGTGGGTAGTAGGAATAACCTTAGCCGGATATTTCCTAGGAAATATTCCTTTTATTCGTGATAATTTTTCAAAGGTGGTATTGCTGATAATTTTTGTATCCGTACTGCCAATCATAATAGAGATTTTGAAAGAAAAATTTAAGAAGAAGGAAGTATAATACTTCCTTTTTTTTGTTGGATATGGATATTGTCAGCACATTAATAGATTTTATTCTCCATATTGATAAGCATCTGGTGGACATCATCAACGATTATCAATCATGGACGTATTTGATATTGTTTGTGATCATCTTCGCCGAAACGGGACTGGTGGTTACTCCTTTTCTTCCTGGCGACTCTGTGTTGTTTGCCATAGGCTCACTTATTGCAAAGCCGGAAACCGACCTTTCGCTCTTCACCATGCTGATTCTATTGATTGCTGCTGCAGTGTTAGGAGATTTAATAAACTATGAAATCGGCAAGCATGTGGGGGTGCGTGTTTTCAATGGCAAGTCTCGAATTTTCAAACCTTCCTACTTGGAGAAGACTCAAAACTTTTATGCTAAATACGGAAACAAGACCATAGTATATGCTCGTTTTGTGCCTATAGTACGTACATTTGCTCCTTTCGTGGCCGGCATATCGAGGATGAAGTACAGGCAGTTTGGTAAGTTCAACATCTTAGGTGGGGTGTTATGGGTTACTCTTTTTCTGCTGGCAGGATATTTCTTCGGGCAGATATCTTTTATTCAGAATGAATTTTTCTTTGATGGTGTTAGCCATAATAGGTATATCATTACTCCCTCCCGTAATAGAATATCTGAAAAAGAAGTAAAATTTTTCTCTTCAGATAGGTAAAATTCTCTTTTAGTATTAGTTTTCATACCTTTGCGTATGATAAAATCAATGACCGGCTACGGTGTGGGAACGCATGAAAATGCGAAAGTAAAATACACTGTCGAGATAAAATCACTTAATTCAAAGTTCCTCGAATTAGGATTACGTCTTCCGAAGGTCGTATCGGACAAGGAACTTACCCTCCGTGCGGAATGCAGTAAACTTATCGAGCGCGGAAAAGTAAATATTGCCGTTACGGCAGAATATGCTGACCAAACAGCAAAAGCATCTACGATAAACGCAGAACTTCTTAAGAAATATTACACCCAGCTGAAGGAGATAGCTATGGAAGTAGGCGAAGAAAAAACAGATCTTTTCAGCTTGGCGCTCAACATGCCTGAAGTGATCTCCACAAACGACGAAGTGGACGAAGAAGAAGGAAAGGTGCTTATGGAAGCCTTTTACAAGGCGGTAGAGCAATTTAACGTCTTTCGTGCCGACGAGGGACGCATTCTTAAAGGAGACCTAGAAAAGCGCGTTTATCTCATTTTGAATTATCTTACGGAAGTGGAAAGCGTGGAGGGAGACCGAATTCCCTTGATCCGGGAGCGTCTCAATCAATATATGGAGGAAGCAGTAGGAGCTGATAATATTGATAAAAACCGGTTTGAACAGGAAATCGTTTTCTATATCGACAAGCTGGACATCACCGAAGAGAAAGTGAGACTCAAAAGCCACTGCAACTACTTTATCCAAGAACTCAACTCGCCGGATTCCAATGGAAAAAAATTAGGGTTCATCTCCCAGGAAATGGGACGTGAGATTAATACGTTGGGATCTAAAGCCAACAATGCGGACATACAGCAGATCGTAGTCCGCATGAAAGAAGAACTCGAAAAGATTAAAGAACAACTATTAAACGTACTATAACATATATGAGCGGAAAGCTAATTATTTTTTCAGCGCCTTCAGGTGCAGGCAAAACAACTATTGTCAAGCATTTACTAGAAAAATTCAATGATAAATTGGAGTTTTCCATCTCGGCAAGTACACGTGAGCCTCGAGGCAATGAGGTGGATGGCAAAGACTACTATTTTATTACGAAAGAAGAGTTTTTGCACCGTGTGGCCAAGCAGGAATTTATTGAATTTGAAGAAGTGTATTCCGGAACATATTATGGTACTTTGCGTTCGGAAGTAGAGCGTATTTGGGCTTTAGGAAAGCATGTTATCTTCGATATTGACGTGGTGGGGGGCTTGCGTCTGCGTTCTAAATTTCCGGACCAGGCTTTGGCGATTTTTGTGAATCCTCCTTCTTTGGAGGTGTTGAAACAACGCTTGGCAGGAAGGGGCACCGACTCGGAAGAAAAACTACAGGAACGTTTTGCTAAAGCGGAAAAAGAATTGAGTTATGCCGATAAGTTTGACGTCATCTTGAACAATTTTGATTTGGAGACAGCCAAACAGGAGGCTGAAAAATTAGTGTTGGATTTCCTTGCAAAATAATGGCTAACAAGAAGATTGGTTTATTTTTTGGTTCATTCAACCCCATTCATACAGGGCATTTGATAATAGCCAATTATATGGCCAATTTCACGGATTTGGATGAGGTGTGGTTTGTCGTGTCGCCACATAATCCTTTCAAGGAAAAAAAATCCTTAGCCAACATGTACGATAGGTTGGAGATGGTAAATCTTGCCATAGAAGGCATTGACTATTTTCGTGCAAGCGACATAGAATTCAAGCTGCCGCAACCATCCTATACTATTGACACCTTAATTCATTTGCATGAGAAATACCCACATCGGGATTTTGTGCTCATCATGGGCGAGGATAATCTTGCTGGCCTTCACAAATGGAAAAATGCGGATATCATACTTCGGGATTACAAGATAATAGTGTATCCCCGTCCGGGATTTGAGGGAGGAGACTTGAAGAACCATCCTGCGGTGATGATGACGGACACACCCCTGATGGAGCTTTCCTCTACTTTTATCAGACAGGCAGTAAAAGCTGGAAAAAATATAAAGTTTTTTACGCCCGACAAAGTGGCAGAATTCATAGATAAAAAAGGATTATATCTTTAAAAGACAAGACTCGGCGAAAAGCCGAGTTTTTTGTTTTCTTTCATGACGTTATGATGACAAACTTGTCCTATCACCACTTGTTAGTACTGTACTTAATAAAATGAAAGGACATGTTATGGACAAACTGGATTTAAAAGGAAAATGGAATGTTATGAAAGGTAAGATCAAACAACAATATGCCGATTGGACGGATGACGATCTTAAATACGAAGAAGGACAAGAAGATGAATTAATCGGTCGTCTACAGCAAAAAATGGGTAAAGCTCGTGAAGAAGTAGTAGACTGGTTGAAAAGTTTAGGTTAAACCAAAACTAATACGTAAAACTCCGGCATATGTCGGAGTTTTTTTATTTTTCCTAACTTAGCATTATGACAAAGAAGAAACCGACAATCCTTGTCGTAAATGATGATGGCATTACAGCACCCGGTATCAAGGTGTTGCTGGAAGAAATGCAAAGACTGGGAAATGTAGTTGTGGTGGCGCCGGACGCCCCACAGTCCGGAATGGGACATGCGATTACCATTGCCAAGCCCTTACGATTGGATAAAATAGAATTATATCCTGGTGTGGAGATGTATAAATGTTCGGGCACGCCGGTGGATTGTGTGAAGTTGGCAGTAGACAGAATCTTTAAAGATAAGAAGCCGGATTTATGTGTTTCGGGAATAAATCACGGACTAAACTATTCCATCAACGTGCTGTATTCGGGTACCATGTCCGCTGCGGTAGAAGGAGCTATAGAGGGAATCCCTTCCATAGGCTTCTCATTGGATGATTTTGCTCATGGAGCCGATTTCTCCCACACGAGACCCTATGTTTATGGAATAGCACAGCAGGTGTTGCAAAATGGTCTTCCTAAAGGTACTCTGCTTAACGTTAATTTTCCCCATATAGAAAAGGGCATTAAAGGTGTGAAGATCTGTAGACAAGCTAACGGTTGCTGGGTGGAAGAATTCGAATACCGCAAAGATCCACATAATAGAGACTATTACTGGATGACAGGAAGATACGACTGGGTGGACCGCGGAGAAGATACTGATGTCTTTGCGATTAATAACGGATATGTCTCTATTGTGCCTACACAATACGATATGACGGCGCATCACGCCATTCCGGAGTTGAATTCTTGGGCTTTTGATGTAAAATAATGCAGAAGAAAGACTTTATATTAGGAATGGTTATCGGGGTCATAGCTCCTTTGGCATCCTATCTCCTTACGCAATACACTTCTTTGCAACGAGATTATTTTGTCGAAAAACCTATAGCCATACATGTGCTGGCCGCAGCAATTAACCTTATTGTTGTGCGCTTTGCCTATAGGGCAGGAAAAGAGTCTTTGGCCAAAGGTGTGATGCTGCTAACTTTCCTTGCTATGGTAGTGTTGATTTGGCTCACCAAGCTGAAAGTGTAGGGTGCTCATGTACCTTATCATATTTTGAAACCGGATTTTAAAGTAAAGTTTATGAAATTAAGTTTAGGGTTTTCCCCTTGTCCTAACGATACTTTTATTTTCGATGCGTTGATTCATCATAAGATTGACACCGAAGGCTTGACTTTTGAGGTGGAATATCATGATGTTGAGACGCTGAACCATAAAGCTTTCAACAGAGAGCTTGCCATTACTAAGCTGAGTTATCACGCCTTTGCTTATGCTGTGGAGGATTATGAGCTGCTGGACGCTGGATCAGCCTTGGGCTTTGGGGTAGGTCCGCTGCTGATTACTAAACGAACAGAATTAGCCGAACAGCTTGCTGCTTTTGCTGGAAAGCCTCTGCCGGAGCAATTTCATCAGCTCAAAGTGGGCATTCCGGGAAAATATACAACGGCAAACTTCCTTTTAGGATTGGCCTATCCATCCCTCCAAAACAAGGAAATCATGGTGTTCTCCGATATAGAATCAGCCTTGCTGGACGAACGGATAGATTTGGGGCTTATCATCCACGAAAATCGCTTTACCTATCAGGATAAAGGACTGTTTAAGGTTGTGGATTTGGGGGATTATTGGGAGAAAACGACAGA
Source organism: Sphingobacterium sp. T2 (assembly GCF_000814685.1). Classification (GTDB taxonomy): domain Bacteria; phylum Bacteroidota; class Bacteroidia; order Sphingobacteriales; family Sphingobacteriaceae; genus Sphingobacterium; species Sphingobacterium thermophilum. The sequence goes on along the minus strand of NZ_JXAC01000025.1, from coordinate 29,484 downwards.
AAGTCCTATTCCACTTGGCGGAATTGCCATCCGTCGTGATATGCCAGAGGAAATCAAAAACAAGGTCAACAAGCTTATTCGTAAAAGTGTGGAATATGCTTTTGCCAACCCTAAATCCGGATTGGAGTATATACGCGCCCATGCTCAAGAGATGGATGAAGAGGTTATGTATAAGCATATAGATTTGTATGTAAATCAATACTCGGTAGACTTGGGACCTTTGGGAAAGAAAGCTATACAGTCTATGTTCGAAAGAGCATATACTTTGAACATCGTGCCGAAGACCTCGAAAAATATATTCTTGAAATAGACCGACTATATCGGTCTATTTTTGTTTTCGGACAAAAGTTTTGTGTACTTCAAAAATACTTTTTGGAAGAGTCTTATCCTTGAAACATTGGCTTCTCATCACGTGAAAGCAAGTTTAACAAAATAAGCCGTTGACATGAAAAAAAATAGCTGTAATACTGTAACTTGTCAGTCTGAATAATTAAATTTGTCCGATTCGTGCCAAAATGTCCCTGATAACGAGTTTGGATTCAATTTTGTGCATTAGTGTAGAGATAAAATAAAATTATGTTAAAATTCTTAAGCAAATTATTTGGTAGCAAGTCGGAGCGAGACATTAAGGCTATACAACCTATTGTCAACAAGATCAAGGAAGAATATAGTAAGTTAGCCAACTTGTCCAACGACGAATTGCGAGCTAAGACCATTGAATTTAAAAACCGTATAAAGGAATATTTAAAAGATATCGATGCCGAAATCTCGGATTTGCAGGTTAAGGCTGACGAACAGATTACGGATATTGCAGAGAAAACGGCAGTATACGACAAGATAGACAAACTAAAGAAAGATCGTGATAAAAAGTTGGAGGAGGTATTGGCAGAGCTCCTTCCCGAAGCTTTCGCCGTGGTGAAAGAGACAGCACGTCGTTTTACTGAAAACGAAGTGTTGGAAGTTTCTGCCACCATGTTCGATAGAGAACTTGCGGCAAGAAAGCCTAACGTAACTATCGAGGGTGATAAGGCTTATTGGAAAAATAAGTGGATTGCTGCGGGCAATGAAGTTACGTGGAACATGGTACACTACGACGTTCAGCTTATCGGTGGTATCGTGTTGCATCAAGGTAAGATTGCCGAAATGATGACGGGGGAAGGTAAAACGTTGGTGGGAACCCTTCCTACCTATCTTAATGCGCTATCAGGTGAAGGTGTTCACATCGTAACGGTGAACGACTATCTTGCTAAGCGTGACTCGGAGTGGAATGCTCCTTTGTTTGAGTTCCACGGCCTTACTGTCGACTGTATCGACAAGCACCAGCCAAACTCCCCTCAGCGTCGTAAAGCCTATCAGGCAGATATCGTGTATGGTACCAACAACGAGTTTGGTTTCGACTACCTGCGTGACAATATGGCGCAAAGTCCTGATGCCTTGGTACAGCGTAAGCTACACTTTGCCATGATTGACGAGGTGGACTCCGTATTGATTGATGATGCTCGTACGCCATTGATCATCTCCGGTCCTATTCCTATGGGTGACCAGCACGAATTCTATCAGCTGAAACCACGTATTGAAAAACTAGTTAACGCACAAAAAGCGTACGTAAATACTGTATTCAATGAAGCTAAAAAGGCCATAGCAGCAGGCGACACAGATCCGGAAAAAGGAGGACTTGCTCTTTTCCGTGCCTACAGAGGTCTTCCTAAGAATAAGGCGCTGATCAAGTTCTTGAGTGAGAACAACCACCGTCAGATCTTGCAAAAGGTGGAGAACTTCTATATGCAAGAGCAAAACCGCCATATGCCTAAGGCCGACAAAGAGCTTTATTTTGTTATCGACGAGAAAAATAATCAAGTAGAACTTACCGAAAAAGGTATCGAGCTTATTACCGCCGAAGGAGAAGATCCTAACTTCTTCATCCTTCCGGATGTGGGTAGCGAAATCGCCGAAATCGAAAAATCTAACGCTACGTTGGAGGAGAAGGCTGCCCGCAAAGATGAGTTGATGCGTGACTATGCCATCAAAGCGGAGCGTATCCACTCGGTCAACCAGCTTTTGAAAGCTTATACCCTATTCGAAAAAGACGATCAATATATCGTTGACGAAGGAAAAGTAAAAATCGTTGACGAGCAGACAGGACGTATCATGGAAGGCCGCCGCTATTCGGATGGGCTTCACCAGGCTATAGAAGCTAAGGAAAATGTTAAAGTAGAGGACGCCACACAAACGTATGCTACTATAACCTTGCAGAACTACTTCCGTATGTACCACAAATTGGCAGGTATGACGGGTACTGCTTCTACAGAAGCAGGTGAGTTCTGGGAAATCTATAAGCTTGACGTGGTGGAAATTCCTACCAATAAGCCTGTGATACGTGAGGATAAACAGGATTTGATTTATCGTACCGCACGCGAAAAATACAATGCTGTAGCACAAGAGATTCAAAATCTTACTGAAGCCGGAAGACCGGTATTGGTGGGTACTACTTCGGTAGAAATTTCGGAACTATTGAGCCGGATGCTTAAGCTGCGCGGCATTAAACATAACGTATTGAATGCTAAGCTTCACCAAAAAGAGGCAGAGATTGTTGCGGAGGCTGGTCGTCCTGGTCAGGTGACCATCGCTACCAACATGGCCGGTCGTGGTACCGACATCAAGCTTACCGAAGAGGTTATCAAGGCAGGAGGTCTGGCCATCATCGGTACGGAGCGTCACGAGTCTCGTCGTGTAGACCGTCAGTTGCGTGGTCGTGCCGGACGTCAGGGAGACCCAGGGTCGTCACAGTTCTTCGTCTCTTTGGAAGACCCATTAATGCGTCTCTTTGCGTCAGAACGTATTTCGAACATCATGGTTAAGATGGGTGTGAAGGAAGGCGAAGTGATGCAGCACAGCATGCTGACCAAATCTATAGAGCGTGCACAACGCAAAGTAGAGGAGAATAACTTCGGTATCCGTAAACGTTTGCTGGAATACGATGACGTGATGAACTCTCAACGTAATGTGATTTACACCAAACGTAAAAACGCCTTGTTCGGAGAACGTCTCGATGTGGATTTGAACAACACGATTTACGATGTGGTGGAAGATGTTGTCGTAAGTGCCAAAGAAGATGGTTCTTATGATGAGTTCCAAATCGAAGTAATACGCTTGTTCTCTGTAGATCCTGCGATCAGCGCTGAAGAGTTTGCATCTAGCAATGTAAATACATTGACCGACAAACTTTTCCAACAGGTAATTACACATTACGAAAACAAAGCGAAGAATATCGCTGCTCAGACCTTGCCGGTATTGAAAAATGTGCTAGCAGAGCGCGGCGACTTCGTAGAAAATATAGTTATTCCTTTCACAGACGGTATTCGTGGCATTCAAGTTGCTACTAACTTGAGGAAGGCCGTGGAATCAGAGGGTAGAGAGGTGTTCAAAGCCTTCGAAAAAGCTATAGTCCTTGCTTTGATTGATGAAGCATGGAAAGAGCATCTACGTGAGATGGATGACCTTAAACAATCTGTTCAGAATGCCGTTTACGAACAGAAAGATCCTATCATTATTTATAAGATGGAAGCCTTCAACCTGTTCAAAAACATGTTGGCTTCAATGAACAAAGATATTGTTAGCTTCTTGTTCAAGGGCGACATTCCGGGACAGCAGCAACCTCAAAATATAGAAGAGGCAAAACCTGTTGCGCCACAGCCTGAAAATGTAAAGGCAACAAAAGAAAGTTTAGAATCTCCAACCGGGGTTTCTGAAGAAGATGTGGTAACACAACCTATACGTAAGACACAGGATATTGGTCGTAATGACGAGTGTCCTTGCGGTTCAGGATTGAAATACAAAAATTGTCACGGTAAGTAATCGCTAAGACAATTAGAAGGAGTTTTATAGAGATGTTGCAAAAAAATGGATTGATTTTATTTTGGAGCACTTTAGCATGCCTAATATCTATAGATGTAAAGGCGCAGGAAAGTAATGCAGTAGAAGTTCAAAAGGATACGCTTATTACTTTGCTGCAAAACTTCAGAGCTGCTAATGAAATCAATCCTACAACACCTCGATTGATAAGCCTAGGACCTAAGGTTGTTGATAAGGCCAAAGCTACCCGGGTTAGAAGAAAGGGTTTCAGAGTACAGATCTATTCCGGATCCAATCGAAGTGAAGCTTATGCCGTGCAGGCCCGCTTCCGAAGCCAATATCCGGACATAGATACTTATATCACCTATTCGGAGCCTAATTACAGGGTTAAGGTAGGAGATTTCCTCAGCCGTAGCCAGGCTAATGAATTTATGCGAACCATACGTTCTCAGTACAAATCCGTATTTGTCTTTCAGGAAGACATCTGGGTTTGGGAATAAAACATTTTATCATGACCAATATAAAGCATGAAATTCAGCAATTAGCGAAAGAATTTTTTGCTGAAATCGTTGATATTCGCCGTCACCTACACCGTAATCCGGAACTTTCTTTCGAAGAGTATAATACGTCAGCATTTGTAAAGGCTGTATTAGACAAGATAGGTATTCCTTATACTTCCATGGCTAATACGGGAGTCGTAGCGCTCTTGAAAGGCGATTTACCGTCGGATAAGGTTATTGCCCTACGTGCAGACATGGATGCTCTTCCTATCACAGAGGTGGAAGGACGCCCCTACGGCTCGCAAAATAAAGGTGTCATGCATGCCTGTGGTCATGATGTACATACTTCCTCCCTGCTTGGCGTAGCAAAATATTGTATGCACTGAAGTCTAAATTCGGTGGAACGGTAAAACTTATCTTCCAACCGGGGGAAGAAAAACTGCCGGGAGGAGCTTCGCTGATGATTAAGGAGGGCGTGCTGACAAATCCGGAGCCTAACGCCGTGATAGGCCAACATGTGATGCCTTTCATTGAAGTAGGTAAAGTGGGTTTCCGTGCCGGACAGTATATGGCTTCTTGCGATGAGCTCTTTATGACTGTACGGGGTCGTGGAGGACATGGAGCACAACCGCATCAAAATATAGACCCTATAGCTATTACGGCACAGATTATATCTGCTTTGCAGCAGGTGGTAAGCCGATTTGCCGATCCACGTATCCCTACGGTATTGTCTTGGGGAAAAATCGTGGGCAACGGGGCAACAAACATTATTCCTAACGAAGTTTATCTTGAGGGAACCTTCCGTACATTCAACGAAGAGTGGAGGGCGGCAGCCCACGACAAAATCGTAAAAATCGCTACAGGCATAGCCGAAAGCATGGGAGCTTCTTGCGACATCGAGGTTCGTAAAGGATATCCTTATTTGGTCAATGAGCCTCAGCTTACATCAGCGGCACGAAAGGCAGCAGAAGAATACTTAGGAGCAGAGAATGTCGTGGATTTGGACCTATGGCCTGCCGCAGAAGACTTTTCTTACTATTCGCAGGTTGCCAATGCTTGTTTTTACAGGCTTGGAACAGGAAATAAAGCCAAAGGAATACAGTCTGCGGTACATACGCCCACCTTCGATATTGACGAAGACGCTTTGGAAATAGGAATGGGACTTATGGCATTTATCGCCATCACACAACTAAATCAATAATAGAACATGTCTTCACACCATATTGTTCGCGAAAATCAGGAACCTGCATTAGTCGTCGAAGAGGTGCAAGCACTTTCAGAAGAATATTTAGGACAGCTTCTGGAGTGGTCCCCTACCCTCATCACCACTCCACAGCAGATAGATTATTTTCTGATGCAGGACATTAAGATAGATGTACTGTATGGTGTATCCACAGACCAATATCAGGAAGATATAAAAGTTATTCTACCTGAGAAAGACTTTCTGACGGATAGCATTCAATATCTGATAGCGCATGGCCATAAGGCGGTAAATATTCTAACGAAAACCATTTCCGAGCATATTTTGTCTTTTGCTGATGCAATAAATATCGTTCTGTTCTGCGAAGGTATCCGCTATGTTGTCATCCGAGAGAAGTACGAAAAATGGAAGACCAAAGGGGACAGGATGTTTGTGGAGCCCTCACAAATAAAATCTTTCAATGGCTTGCGCTATGTGGAAGATAACATCTTTCAAGTCGAACAGGACGGTTTCGTAGCTTTGGAAATGAATACTGATCAATATATTATTGTCGGAGAAGAAGTTTAGAACATCATGTTGGAGATTCGCGTAGCCACATTGGAAGAAGCATCTATCATCCACGAGCTGGCCCACAAAATATATTTTCCTACCTATACTTGGCAGTCTCAGTGAGGATCAGATGGAATTTATGCTTGAAAAAAACTATACCGTTACGGCCATCCAGCAGTCGATTCAGCACGGACAGCTTTTTTATATAGCCTATGAGGAAAACGTGCCGGTAGGTTTATAGCCTTAACCAACAAAAATGAAAACATTTTACGCATAGAAAAGTTATATCTATTACCGTCTTCACAGGGAAAAGGCTTTGGAGGGCTTATGATAAGCTTTGCTGAAGAGGAGGCTACCCAAAGGGGCAGGGATACGTTAGAGCTTAACGTAAATAGAGGTAACAAAGCATATTATTTCTATCTGAAGCAAGGTTTTGAAGTGGTCGAAGAAGTAGATATTCCTTATTACGGATATATTTTGGATGATTACGTGATGCAAAAGAAAATTACCCTATAAATCAACCGGTATTGTTATATTTGATATAAAAATAGAATCATGAAAGAAATTACTGTTCAAGAATTAAAGGAAATGATGGATCGCAACGAGCAATTTCAGCTGATTGACGTTCGCGAACCTTTTGAATATGAAGTTTCAAACCTTAATGGTCTTAATATTCCTTTGGCGGGAATCCTTATCGAACAAGATAAGATAGCAAAAGATATCCCTGTGATTATTCAATGCCGTTCGGGAAAAAGAAGTGCACAAGCCGTCATGTTGTTGGAGCAGCAAGGGTTTACGAATCTAGCAAACCTTAAAGGAGGAATCCTGGCTTGGCGTGACGAGATAGATCCTGAGATGGACGTATATTAAGAGAAAGAGATATATCAACAGGAAAGAAGTAGGTATTTGATCCTCTCTTTTTATTTTTAAGTACTGTGCTAGAAGGTTGTACCTTTGCGGTATGAGAAACTTATATCAGCAGACTACGCAAGCCTTCTATTTCAGTTTGGTATTCTATATAGGTGCTTTGATATTGATGCTTTTTAAAGTCAGCATCGCTCCTATCCTATTCAGTTTCTCACTACTGATATCCATGATTTGGGTGCTTCTGGTATTGCGAGAGATTATGGTGTCCTCAAAAATAAGCTCTGTGGAACGTCTCCTTCTGGCGATATTCATTATATTGCTGAATATTTTGGCCGGTTTGGTATACTTTTATGGATTAAGAAAAAGAGTTGTAGAAACTCCTAAACAAACGAAATGAAAAAACATTTTATCTTAAACTTATTGCTCAATCTGGGAATAATCTTTCTGGTGATGAGCGGTGTTGCGGCATATCGTAGTGGCAACATGCTTATTCTTGGTGTGGCCATAGCGTTGTCTGTAGTTTTGATATATCTGAAAGTTGTCCTGTTGAAACATGTGAAAGCCGAGCTGATCAGAAAGCAGCAGGAGCAACAAAAAACACAACAAGCCCAAAAACAAAAAGGGATAATCATCGATTATCCCTTTTTATCTTTATTAGATATTATTATTTAATAAAAGGAGCTTTCTTTACTACGGCTTTCACCTTTTGGTTGCGGATGCTGATATAAATTTCCGTACCTTCTTTGGCGAAAGCGGTATTTACATAACCTAATCCTATAGATTTTTTCAAGGTTGGAGATTGTGTTCCTGAGGTTACACGTCCTATCACGTTGCCTTCTGCATCCACAATCTGGTAGTCGTGACGAGGAATACCTCTTTCTATCATCTCGAAGCCCACCAATTTTTGTGCTGTTCCCTTTTCTTTTTCGGCTTTGATATTTTCACAGTTGACAAAGTCTTTGGTGAATTTAGTCACCCAGCCAAGGCCTGCCGCGATTGGAGAAGTGGTGTCGTCGATATCGTTTCCATAAAGGCAGAAGCCCATTTCTAGACGTAAGGTGTCACGTGCGCCCAAACCTATAGGTTTGATGCCGAAAGGTGTTCCTGCTTCGAAGATAGCATCCCAAATTTTGCGGGCATCCTTGTTGGCTACGTATATTTCAAAACCACCGGCTCCGGTATATCCTGTTGCAGAAACCAGCACGTTGTCTACGCCTGCGAATGTTCCTTTGGCGAAGGTGTAATATTCCATGGAAGCCAGTTCAATATCTGTAAGGCTTTGTAAAGCCTCAGCGGCTTTAGGGCCTTGTACGGCAAATAAAGAAGTCTCGTCGGAGATGTTTTTCATCTCTACGCCGTAGGTGTTGTATTTGCTGATCCAGTTCCAGTCTTTTTCTATGTTTGCTGCATTCACTACCAACAGATAGGTAGTATCATCAATTTTATAAGTCAAAAAGTCATCTACAATACCGCCGGTTTCATTTGGAATATAAGCGTACTGTATTTTTCCGGCATATAATTTTGAGGCGTCGTTGGAAGAAATCTTTTGAATAAGGTCAAGAGCTTTCTCTCCTTTTAGGATGAACTCACCCATGTGGCTTACGTCGAATACTCCAACTCCATTACGTACAGTTTCATGTTCGTCGTTGATTCCTGAATATTGGACGGGCATATTGAATCCTGCGAAAGGAACCATCTTGGCCCCTAAGGATATGTGGAGGTCAGTTAAAGCGGTATTTTTCATCATCTATATTTGGTGTAATCTTTTTTTACAAATCTAATTAATATCTTTAGATTTAGGTTTACGATTTTAATAATTTCGTAAAAATGACGGCCTATTTTGCGGAAAACCTGAAAATTTCTTGTTATATCTCCACTTCAGAAATGCTAATGCCCAAAATATCGAGAGAGCGTTTGAATTCGCTCTGTAAATCAGCTTTTATCGCAATCGATTGATTAGTCCAAGGGTGTGTAAAGTAAAGAGCGGAGGCGTGCAGAAGCATAGTTTCCATGGCGAATTTTTCTTTCCACATTTTGTTTTGTTTGTTACATCCGTGGGGTCTGTCACCAATGATGGGATGCATGATGTGGGCGAAATGACGCCGCAGCTGGTGTGTACGTCCTGTGATAGGGTTTGCCTCTACCAGAGAATATCGTGATGTGTTGAACTTTCCTTGTGGAACATCAATCTCAGCGATGGCTAGGCGGCGGTAATGGGTGATGGCTTCCTGCGTCTTGTTGGTATTAGCCTTGGTAAGGGAGTAATCTATAGTTCCCTCTTCAGGCAGAAGCCTCGTAACAAAGCTAGGTAGCGTTTGTCCATTTTCTTGTCCTGAAACATTTGCTGGGTCTTTTGGTCCGTCGCCTTGTCCAAAGAGAAGAGCAGTATTCCTCCTGTTTTGCGGTCCAAACGATGAGCCGGATACACCGTCATCCCTATCTGATCACGCAGCAGCTGCAAGGCCGTCTCATCGGCATCCTGTGCGATGGATGAACGATGTACCAAAAGGCCGTGTGGCTTGTTGATGGCAACAAGATGTTCGTCTTGGTAAATGATTTCTAACATTAAAGATTTTTGAGTATACGTACTATTTCGTCAGCTTTTCGGTCAATTTCGGGGCTCAGCCACACTTTGGTGAATGCTCCCCCTCCTATCGGAGGTGTAGTTTGTCCTTGCCATCTAATCTTTATAATAGAAAACAGGTAATAATTTTCTATGATGACGCTGTTGGACACAAACTCCTTAACGATGCGGTTGCCAAACAAGGTCATGCCGAGCTGCATGGCTTCCTTATCCTTGTAATTGAGTTGGGACATCAGCAGCGACGTAGCTTTGTCCTGAACGGCACTTTCCAGTTTATCCTGGGTAGGATTGGTAAGTAAAGCCGCAACCATCACTGCAATAAGCAGTAGTGCAAAAAATCTTGTCTTTGACATAATCTTACTTTAAAAAAGGTCGGCAAGAGCGTTCCATAGCCATGTTGCCAGCTGCCACATCCAATAAAAGGCGACGCAACACAAAAGTACTATTATTATGAATAATGTTATCAATAATCCTTTGGCGCTACCCTGATATTTGCCTCTAAAGTAGTGCTCTTTGAGAATGCGGACGTTCTTTTTGTTAGCCCTATGGAAGAAGTCAAAAGCATAACCTACTAGAGGGATGGAACCTAGAATGGCATCATAAAGGATGTTGAGCAACATCTTTACGGCGGCCTTGCTGCTTACACCATTGCGCAGCATCACAAGGACCAAGACCAAAGAAAAGAGGAAGGAAACAACCTGTCCAGCGTAAGGTATTAAATTCAAAAGAGGATCCAAGCCAAACTTGAATCCTCCTATGTTGAATTTGCTATCCAGCAGTATGGACATACGCTCTATCCAGGCGAAATCTTTTTCACGCCTGCGACGAGCATCTATGTCTAAATTCTTTTCCAATTTATTTTAGTTCGAAGACCGCATCAATATAGCAAGTCAATTTTATAGGTTTAATGTCTATCACTAGCGAAGACTCTTCTACAGCCATGTCGTTGGCAGCTTTTGCATACATAGTGCGTGTTACTGGCATAAGCTCTCCCATGTTGAATGAGGAGTTGTCGTTGATCACCAATACTTTACCTACTCCTTGGCCGTCGGCTGCGGCAAGGATTTCTGCATTGGCGCGAGCATCTTTGACAGCAAGAGTTTTAAGTTCTTTTTCTATGTCTTTCTTCTGCGAATGGTCGTATCCGCTGATAGAAGTGCTTTGAATGCCACGAGGGTCAACATTGTCGAACAACGAATTAAGCCCATTAAGGTTTGTCACCTTGATGCGGTATTGACGCGACTGCAACAATTCATTGTTTTTCTTTTTCGTATCGTATTTGTAGCTGTAAATGTTTTGGATGGTGAAATCCTCTTTCTTCACGCCGATGGCCATCGCTGCGTCGTAGAGCTGCTTTTCTAACGTTTCGATAAATACTTTCTTCTTCACGTTGCCATCCATATAGAATTCTTTCAGCGATACAGAAAGATATATGATGTCTGGAGTGACTTCTTTTTCGGCATAACCTTTTGTCGCTACCTTGCGGTATGAGTCTATACTGTTCGTTTGTGCATTAGTCATGAGAATACTTCCTAATAAAACTGCGAGTGTCAATAATTTTTTCATATATGTTTTAATTTTTTGTTTTCTTATATAACGAATAGACAAGTAAAATGCCACAATGTTTAACAATACGTGAAAAAATATTCTTGTTAATGAGAAGAATAATCTTATCTTTAGAATATAATTTAAAATACAATACAATAATGCAAGAAGGTAAAGTAAAATTCTTTAATGAGACCAAAGGTTTCGGTTTCATTGTACCAGCTTCAGGTGAAAGCGAAATTTTTGTTCACGTTTCAGGATTAGTAGACAAAATTCGTGAGGGCGACAGTGTTACTTACGAAGTAGAACAAGGCCGTAAAGGTCTAAACGCGGTAAATGTAAGAGTTATCTAATCTACGGCATTAGATTCCACATATATTTATTGTGAGAAAAGCTCGAAATCCTTCATTTCGAGCTTTTTTGGTGATTCCTACGTATTATATAATAGCGGTATTTTGCGGCATGGATTCATCAGGTTCGGGGCCGTATTTGTTTTCGCCCTTATCTCCTTTCAACAGCATGAGATAAAGAATATATAAGTTGACGAAAGGCACGAAAGCCAAAATAATATACCACGCCGAACGGTTAGTGTCATGCAGACGCCGTGTCGTGACAGCCAAAGAAGGGATAAGTACAGCTAACCCATACAATGGATATAGGAAGAAAAGAAAGTCTGACAAGGCAGACAAAATGCTTAATATTCCAAATACCACAATATTTATTAGTGTAAAATACCAGAACTCCTTGCGTCCGGCTCTACCGTCAAAATTTGCAAAGTTGTTTATCACAACTTTCAAATAATATGCTTTTAACTCTTCCATAATTTTAAAGTTTATAATTAGCAATTAGTTATATAAATTTAATAAAAAACACTGCTAATCAGCAAGATGCGGTAATTTATTTTTGTAAAGAGCTCAAAACTTGTCGGCGATTAGAGCTCTCTTTTGAAGGAGTTGTCCGGATGGTTCTGGTCGAAAAAATCTTCTTCCTTAGGATCAGGACCATACTGATTCGTTCCTCTTTCTCCTTCCGTTACGAAAAGATATAGCAGGTAAAGAAATCCTATACAGCATACGAAGCTCCATAACAGATTGAAACCCGATTTGCCGATATCATGCAGTCGACGCACACTCACAGCCAAAGAAGGAATAAAAACGACAAGGGAATATATGGAGCTTAGATATCCTGACTGTGAATAGTAAGAAGACCATTCCTCATAGCCCGGTATGGGCCAGGTGGCTGTCTGATATGTGAATCCGAGCATATTGTCGATGAAGTTGAGCCCCCAAGAGATGACAATATTGAAGAGGACGAACATCCAGAATTCTTTTCTGCGAGCTCTTCCACTAAAGTTGGCGTAGTTGTCACGGACAACTTTTAGATACCATTCCATAATAGGTTTATTTAAGTAAACGGAAATTTTTATTACTTAAATTTAACACTATCTTTTGATATTCAGTTTGTTAATGGAAAATTTCTTCTAAAATTTCTAAGGAGTTGACAGAACCGAAGTTGTCAGTATGTAATTTGTAAAAGTTGATAATCTGCTCTAACAAGTAAATACGGTCTTCATGTTTCATTTGTATGGTGTGAGATTCTTCGTAGGGAACATGCAGGATGGCCTGAAACATGGAGGTATGGGGCTCGTGTAGCATGAATGTGTGAGGAGGTGGTGTGTGGGTAAATATCCCCTCCACGAGGTCGAAAAAAGGCTTATCCCCTTTGTCGGCCGAAGGCATATACCCTAAAAATCGACTCAGCTTCATCAGGAAACATAAATGGAAATTATGGATGGCAGTATGCGTTTTGTCGAGCCAGAGAATAGATTGTTGGATAAATTCGTATAGATAAGGGTCCGGTTGTTGAATTTTGAGAACTTTATATAGGATTTCGTTCAGAAAGATGGCAACAGAACTTTTAGCGATATCCAGAGGTATCTGCTGCAACACAGGTGAAGCTGTCGCTTCCTTGATGCGGTGCAGTGTGCCGCTGTCTTTATAGTATACCACCATGTCCAACAGATGAAGAGGTTGCAGCATGTTGATATGTATTTTGGCTTTAGGCTTTTTGGCGCCATTGATAAGGTACGACTGCAGACCGAACTTCTCGGTATAGATCTGGGCTACTACGCTGCTTTCCGAATAGTTGGTGACTTTAAGTGCTATGCCGCGCGTTTTTTCGAGCATCTTCCCTCTCCTATGCTGTTGATTTGAAAGGATAAAAGTACTAATATTGTATGTATTTTGGAAAGATGATGGCGGGCTTCTCCGTGACAAGGATGTGAATTGTTGAAAACTATTTTGGGGCTGTACGGGGAGAATTTAAAGGCAAATGATTTATATTTGCTCATTCCTGCTGTTTTTAGGATTATTTTTTTAAATAATTCTACCTGTACTGTTGTAAATCCCAAAAGAAATATAGATATTTGCAAACTCTTTGCAGGGACTGCATAGAGAATTGGAGTATAAATAGACAACATTAAAGAATAAATATCATGTCAAGAATTTGTGATTTAACAGGCAAAACGGCATTAAATGGTAATAACGTATCTCACTCGAACGTTAAAACCAAGCGTAAATTCTATCCTAATTTACAAACTAAACGTTTTTACATTCCTGAAGAAGATCGTTGGATCACTTTGAAAGTGTCAACATCAGCGATTAAAACGATTAACAAAAACGGTATCACTGCAGTTATCAATAAATTTATCAAGAAAGGATACGTTTAATCGTTATTCGCCTGTTAATTAAAGATATTCATGAACTAATAGTCCGTGAGGATTAAACAAAGTAAAAACAATGGCTAAAAAAGGAAATAGAGTACAAGTTATCTTAGAGTGTACTGAGCACAAAGAAAGTGGTCTTCCAGGGATGTCACGTTACATCACTACAAAAAACAAAAAGAACACCACAGAGCGTTTGGAATTGAGAAAATACAACCCTGTGTTGAAGAGAGTGACTGTTCACAAAGAAATTAAGTAATTAATGTATAGGGATAGCGTAAGCTGTACCTTTTAATTAAAAACATAATACCATGGCAAAGAAAGCGGTAGCATCATTACAAAAAGGTGGTGGTAAAGAGTTCACTAAAGTTATTATCACTACTAAATCTCCTAAAACTGGAGCTTATACTTTCAAAGAAAGTATGGTACACAACGACAACGTAAAAGAAGTTGTTGCAGCTGCTTCAAAATAAGCAACAAGATATTCCTTTTTTAAAGTTTTTCTTTAAAAAGATAAAAAGCCGTTTTGGTAAGCACACCGAAAGGGCTTTTTTAGTATAGCAAGATTTAAGTATATTTGACCAACATATTTGGCACTACTTATCATAAGTAATACATGGGTTTATTCGATTTCTTCAAGAAAAAACAGGAGACTCCGGAAGCGCAACAGGCTCTGGACAAAGGTCTTGAAAAGACTAAAGAAGGGTTCTTTTCTAAGATTACCAAAGCGGTCATAGGTAAATCTACCATCGATGATGAGGTATTGGATAATTTGGAAGAGGTGTTGGTGACGTCGGATGTTGGTGTTAGTACGACCTTAAAAATTATCGAACGTATTCAAGACCGTGTGGCCAGAGATAAGTATGTCGGTACGGATGAACTTAACCGCCTGTTGAAAGAAGAAATCCAAGCTCTTCTTGCTGAAAACAACAGTAATGACTTTGAAAGTTTTGCTTACGGCGACCATAAGCCTTATGTGATTATGGTAGTAGGAGTAAACGGCGTAGGGAAGACCACCACCATAGGCAAACTGGCCTATCAGCTTAAACAGGCAGGCAATAAAGTGGTATTGGGCGCGGCGGATACTTTCCGTGCGGCGGCGGTAGACCAGATCAAGCTGTGGGGAGAGCGTGTGGGGGTACGTGTGGTAGCACAGGCCATGGGTTCCGACCCTGCTTCGGTAGCCTTCGATACAGTACAGTCGGCCGTGGCTAACGGCGATGATGTAGCCATTATCGATACGGCGGGACGTCTACATAATAAGGTGGGGTTGATGAATGAGCTGGGCAAAATCAAGAATGTCATGCAGAAGATAGTTCCCGGAGCGCCACATGAAATCCTTTTGGTATTGGATGCTTCCACAGGACAGAACGCCATAGAGCAGTGTAAGCAGTTTACGCAGGCTACAGATGTCAACGCCTTGGCATTGACCAAGCTGGACGGTACTGCAAAAGGGGGTGTGGTCATTGGTATCTCCGACCAGTTCAAAATTCCGGTGAAATACATCGGCGTAGGAGAGAAGATGGAAGATTTGCAGCTGTTCAACAAGAGAGAATTCGTAGAATCCTTATTCAAATAGCAAGTCTTTTATACCACTGCAAGACTTTATTTCCGAATAAAAGCTATATCTATAAAAGAAATTTTTAATGGATGGGCAAGATTGTGCCTATCCAAATTATAATATCATATGAAAACAAAATTCAGTAAATCCGGATCACCAAAGGGAAAGCCTCGTGTGAATGTCGTGACATTGGGTTGCTCTAAAAATATCCATGATTCGGAAGTGTTGATGGGCCAGCTTAAGGGAAGCCAGATTGATGTAGTACATGAAGCCAATCACATCCAGGACAATGATATTGTAGTGATCAATACCTGCGGATTTATTGATAATGCAAAGCAGGAATCCATCGATACGATATTACAGTTTGCAGACCTTAAAGATCAGGGCAAAGTAGGGAAGGTCATCGTCACAGGATGTCTTTCGGAGCGCTATAAGCCCGAACTGGAGGCGGAAATACCCAATGTAGATGCATACTTTGGCACCAATGACCTACCGGATCTACTGGCAACTATAGGTGCGGACTACCGCCATGAGCTGTTGGGCGAACGTCTACTGACAACACCTTCACATTATGCTTTTTTTAAGATAGCGGAAGGATGTAACCGTCCTTGTTCGTTTTGTGCCATCCCTTTGATGCGTGGCAAACACGTGTCTAAGCCTATGGAAGATCTGGTGAAAGAGGCTAAACACTTAGCAGCCAACGGAACCAAAGAGCTAATACTTATTGCACAGGATCTCACCTATTATGGATTGGATCTGTATGGTAAAAGAAATCTTTCCGAGCTTTTGCGTAGACTGTCGGATGTGGAAGGCATAGAGTGGATACGTCTGCAGTATGCGTATCCTTCGGGATTTCCTATGGATATCCTGGATGCGATGAATGAAAGAAGCAATATCTGTAACTATTTGGATATGCCTTTACAGCATATTTCGGACCGTATGCTGACCTCTATGCGACGTGGTACCAGCAAACAGAAGCAGATAGATTTGGTTAACCGTATTCGCGACAAAGTGCCTGATATTGCTTTGCGTACTACCCTCATCTGTGGTTATCCGGGAGAGACGGAGGAAGATTTCCAAGAGATGCTGGAATGGGTGGAGGAGACCCGTTTCGACAGATTAGGATGCTTCACCTATTCGCATGAGGAGAAGACGCATGCCTACACCTTGGAAGATGACGTGCCGGAGGAGGTAAAACAGGAACGAGTAGAAGCAGTGATGGAATTGCAGCAAGGTATTTCCTATGAAATCAACCAGACGAAGGTCGGTAAAGAATTTAAAGTGTTGATAGATAGGGTGGATGGCGATTATTTTATAGGCCGTACCGAATACGATTCTCCGGAGGTAGACAACGAAGTGGTGTTGGATGCGAAGACCAATTATGCCCGTATAGGAGATTTTGTGCAGGTAAAGGTGGATAGAGCGGAAGATTTTGATTTATACGGAACAATAGTAAAATAAAAAAGGAGCGAAAGCTCCTTTTTTATTGCAAATATTTTAACATGATATTATAAAGGATTTTCAAATCCTCATCGGTCAGTTCTGCCGTTTTTGTGTCGCGTTGGATATAGTGGTGTTTGAATCCTTTGATGGCTGCATCTAAATTTTTCACATCATAGCCTATAACTTTTAAGGCTATTTTAACATCGAAATTTGCCGGCGGCGTTTCTAACACATCGTCATACCAATATCCGAAACCTGCATCAGCAAGTTTTTTCCACGGGAAACGGGAAGGATCATTTTTACGTGTAGGCGCATAGTCCATATGGCCGATGAAGTTTCCTTGTGGAATTTTATAGGTTTCTTTAAGGTATGTCAATAGTTTGATTAAAGCGTCGATTTGAGCATCCGGCCAAGGGTCTGACACGCCATTGTTATCCAGTTCTATGCCTATAGAAGAGGAGTTTAGGTCGGTGTCGTTGCCCCAACGTCCTAAGCCCGCATGATGTGCGCGGTAGAGATCGTTTACCATCTGAACGATTTTTCCATCGCGGCCGATGACATAGTGTGAGCTCACTCCTGCTCTCGCGCTATGGAAAGTTTTCACAGTCTGCGCTAAAGAATCCTGAGCAGTATGGTGAATCATCACATAGTTAGGTTTGCGCACACCAAAGTTGATAGAACCTATCCATTCTTTGTCTGTCACGTCTATTTTAGGAAGCTGGCTTTCTACAGGTGCTTCTTTGTAGAAGGCAGCAAACTCTTTAGCCTTTTTCTTATATATTTTTTCTGTAGCAGCATATTTGCCACCACCACAGGACGCCAGCAGAGCTCCGGCAACAAGGAAAGGCAATAAATAAAACTTCTTCATGGGTTATTAGATTTAGGGTTGCAATATAGCGAAATTAATAGCTTTTCAAGGATTTAAGAAATACAGCTTTTTTAAGTTGTTGACTTTCATTTAACTTTTCTCCAAGGATAAAAACTTATTAATGAAAAAAATTGCCGTATCTTTGTCGTGTGAATACTGTAAACAAATTAATAGACATAAGAAGTCTTTCGCTGGATCAGCTCAAAGAGAAGTTGGTGGATATGGGAGAGCAGGCTTTCCGTGCCAAGCAGATATATGAATGGCTATGGCAGAAATCTGCTACCAATTTTGATGAGATGAGTAATTTAAGCAAGTCGCTGCGCGAAAAGTTGAAGGCCAACTTTACTATTAATTTTGTTCAGGTAAAACAATCGCAGATCTCTTCTGACAAAACCATCAAGAGTAGTTTTGTACTTTATGATGGCAACATCATTGAAGGTGTTCTTATCCCAACGCCGGACAGAATGACCGCTTGTGTCAGCTCGCAGGTGGGCTGCAGCCTGACTTGTAAGTTCTGTGCTACAGGATATATGGACCGCAAGCGTAACCTCAATGCGGATGAGATATACGACCAGGTCGTGCTGATCGACAAGCAGGCGCGTGAGAATTACGGTCTCCCATTAAGTAATATTGTGTATATGGGTATGGGAGAACCTTTGCTCAATTATTCTAATGTGCTCAAGTCTATCGATCGTATCACGTCGCCGGATGGATTGAATATGGCTGCCAAGCGAATTACGGTATCCACTGCCGGTATTGCCAAAATGATCAAAAAGCTGGGAGATGACCAAGTACGTTTCAACCTGGCTTTATCTTTGCACGCCGCCAACGATCAGAAGAGAAATGAAATCATGCCGATCAATGAGCAAAACTCATTGAAATCGCTGGCCGAAGCCCTTAAATATTTCTATTCTAAGACGAAAAATCCTATAACGTTTGAGTATATCGTTTTTCATAATTTCAACGACGATTTGCAGGATGCGAAAGAACTAGCTAAATTCTGTAAGCATGTTCCTTGCAAGGTCAACATCATCGAATATAATCCTATCTCGCTGGCGGATTTTATGAATGCTGAAGCCGACAAGATTGAGGCCTTTGCTAATTATCTGCGTAACCAAGGTATTGTGACCAACGTGCGCCGTAGCCGCGGAAAGGATATTGATGCTGCCTGTGGACAGCTGGCCATCAAAGAAAAAAACAATTAATTTCGTAGATTAGACCAAAGAAAAAGGTGGAGGTTCGATATGCTTTGGAAAAGGTATATTGACCATTTCTTACATCTCTTTTTTCCCCGTCTATGTGCGGCATGTGAGGCAACCCTGCTATCACATGAGGAGATGCTGTGTACTTCTTGCCTATTTCATCTCCCTTTTACTGATTTCCATCTTTTTGATGATAACGATACGGCTAGACAGCTGTGGGGAAAGGTGTCTTTCGAACGGGCTTTTTCCATGTTTGAACTGTCGAAATCCTCTAGAGTTGAAACATTGCTTCATAAACTCAAATACAAAAATCAACCGGAAATAGGAATTTATTTAGGAAGACTGTACGCTTCCTCTATTGCAGGATATGTTGGTGAGGTGGATCTGATAGCACCGATACCGTTGCATAGAAGCAAATTACGCAAGAGAGGGTACAACCAAGCTGCAAAATTCGGAGAAGGGCTAAGTCAGGGCTTAGGCATACCGTTGAAGGAGGATCTTCTTATTCGGGTGTTGGCTTCTGAAAGTCAAACCAAGAGATCTCGTATAGACAGGTATGATAACGTAAAAAATGCATTTGTGTTGAATCCTTATGTGACCATACAAGATCTGCATATACTGTTGGTAGATGATGTGCTCACCACAGGGGCTACGATGAGCGAAGCTGCTCTCACGCTGGTGGAGGCAGGAGCCAAAGTGTCTATAGCCACTATTGCGCGCGCCTAATTAACGTTTCTTAGGAATATAAGGCTTCGGACAGTTGCATTTCTGTGATGCACACGACTGAAACACGATGGCCATACTAACGATCATACTCAGTACCAATATTGCTTTTTTCATCCTTCTTTCTGTATATGAGTAAGTAAGCAAATGTTGCCATTCCGATTCCTATACAATCGGCTAGCAAGTCCATAATATCTCCGGAACGGCTTGAGATATGGAGCTGTGCCTCTTCGGTTAGCACTGCAAAGACTACTGTGCTCAACACCACTTTGACCATGGTCTTCCATCTGGATTGTGACCATCCCGATTTGATAGCCGACTCTACATATATCAATGTAGCAAGAATGAAGAATATTCCCAAATGAACGACTTTATCTGTCCCTGGAAACAAATTAAATCTGTTGAGGTCCGGCATATCGTTGGATGGCGTAAGCAATAAAAACAAAACCAATACTACCCAAGCTAAAGACCACTTGTAATGCAGCAAATATCTCATCAGGGCAAAACTGTCAATTCTCCATCAATTATCCTAATATTTACTACTTTTTGTGACTAATCGAAAAATAATTTAAAATTAATTACCTGAAAATCAGTTGTTTGTGATTTTATATACTACTATGTATTGCAAAGTACTGTCTTAAGGATATAACTTTGTATTGTTATGATAGCAGAAAATACACAAATACAGATGCGAAAAGGAATATTGGAGTACTGTGTTTTATCCATTATTTCCAAGGGAGAGATCTACGCATCGGATATAATAGCTGAGCTTAAGCGGGCAGAGCTTTTGGTGGTTGAGGGTACCTTATACCCTTTGCTTACTCGGCTGAAAAATAACGGCTTGCTCAGTTACAGCTGGAAGGAGTCTACTTCAGGACCTCCACGAAAGTATTATCAGATTACGGAAGAAGGCTTACATGTCTTGCATAGACTGGATGAAACTTGGAAAGAGCTGGTCTATGCCGTAGAGACTTCCGTGGCTGGACGCAATAAACCTAATGAAGAACAACCCCAATAAATCAATACGTTATGAATAAGACTATTATCATAAATATCAACAGCATTGTATTTCATATAGAGGAAGAAGCATACGAGGTGCTACGCTCGTATATGATAGATATTAAAAAGCATTTCGCTAAGACACAGGATAGTGAAGAGATTCTGATGGATATTGAGAACCGTATTGCCGAAATGTTTTCCGAAAAAATACAGCAGGGAAAGAAAGAAGTTATCTCTCTGGAAGATGTCCATCATGTAATAGAGCAGATGGGTACGGTCAACGACTTTGATATTGAGGCGGAGGAGACTACATCGCAGGAGCATCGCTACGATTCGCAGGCGTCGGCCGCATTTCATAAGAAGCTGATGAGAAATCCGGATGACAAGATTCTAGGAGGCGTATGTAGCGGCTTGGGCGCATATTTCGGTTTGGAAGCTAAATGGGTGAGAATAATCTTCTTGTGTTTCTTCTTTTTTGCCGGTACTGGGTTTATGCTATATGCTGTGCTGTGGGTGGTAATGCCTTTGGCTGTAACTAGAGCAGATAAGCTAGCCATGAAGGGAGAAATGCCTAACCTACAGAATTTTAAGAAAAGTTTTGAAGAAGAACTTCAATCTCTTGACCCGCATCTATCAAAAGCGAAATCAGAAATAGCTAAAGGCACGTCTTTCTGCGGAAACTTTATCTGTAAGCTAGGGAAGCTGTTCGCGCAGGTTATAGGTATCGCTGTATTGATATTTTGTGCTATGACCATCTTAGGATTGCTGATAGGCTGTGTGGGCTTTATTACAGGGGTATTGGGTTATCAGAATGAGATGGTATTTCCTGGAACGGAAGCCTTGCCGACGTATCAGGCTATTCTAGCTTTGGTGGCTGGAACATTAGCTATAGCTATTCCTTTTGCTGCTCTGTTGCATATCATGTTGCGCCTTTTGTTCAAAACAAAACCGATGAACACCTATGTCTCTTTAGGACTGTGGGCAACGTGGATAACTTCTGTGATAGCGGTGATATTCTTCAGCTTAATGGGAGCTCAGGAGTACAAAGAGTCTAGCACGATCAAAGTAGAGAAGGAACTGGCAGTCTCAGCGGCTTTATCGTTTTTCAGAAAAAGATGTTAAGGTTAGATTGAAGCTACTGAGGATAAAGATGATAGAAACTTTAAGATAGAAATTAACGGAGAAAGTTTGGCTAATGTGTTGCACGACGACATTGATATACGTTTTATGAGCGTGGATTCGTTGGCTAAACCGTACATACAATATAATTATTCTGCAAGAGGAAGGAACTTCCGATTAGCGACACGCAATGCTTCGGAAATAGAATACCTCGCTAAGCAGGATAATGAAAATATCGTGTTTAACTCACACTTTGCATTGAAGCACAACAATAAATATAGAGACCAAGAAGTTTCGGTTTTCGTATATCTACCGCTAGGGTCAAAAGTAATCATTGACAAGTCATTGAACTCCAAGATAAGAAGCCTATCCATTTGGGATTGCAGAAACGAATATGAAGAGGATGATATCAAAAAGACCGAATGGATTATGGGACCAAATGGATTGCGTTGCACGCCGAATTTCCAATCAAATAACTAAACTAACGAGTAAGCAAACATTATTATTTACCTAATCAAACTATTATGAGAATTTTTTACAATCTAGTACTATTTATACTTGCTTTCCTGTCGGTAGCGCAGGCGCAGCAACTGACACTCAGTGGAAAAGTTTTGAAAGAGAATGGAGACGCTGTGCCTAATGCGTCCGTGTTTTTAGTGACGGAACCCAGTAGGGGGATTATCAAGTCAGCTGTTACGGATGAGAATGGTGTGTATAAGTTTTTGGGCTTTCCTAAAGGTTCCTTCCGAATCCAGGTTACGGCAGTAGGCTTTGCCGCCGGTGAAAGTGCGCCTTTTACCCTTGACGATACTTCTTTTGTGGTTGACGACATCATTTTATTGGAGAAAACCAAAGAAATAGAGACTGTGGAAGTGAAAGGCCAGCTTCCGATGATTCAGAATTCCAAAGGTAAGCTTGTCATGAATGTGGAGAATTCTTCTGTTGCGGCAGGCAACAATGCCTTAGAGGTGTTGAAGCGTGCACCAGGCGTTTATGTAGACAAAGATGACAACATTACCTTAATGGGTAACAGTGGTGTAAACGTAACTATAGATGGAAGACAAACATACATGACTGGAGAGCAATTGGCAACTTTGCTCAAAAGCATGAGTGGCGATCAGATTAAAAGTATAGAGCTCTCTACCGTACGTACAGCCAAAGACGATGCAGAAGGAGGAGGCGGTCTTATCAACATTACCTTAAAGAAGAACCGTCTCGAAGGAATGAACGGTAATGTGACACTCAGCGCCGGATATGGTAAGAAATTCAGAGGAAACGGAGGGTTCAATCTTAACTACAGAAAAAATGGAACTGCTTTCTTCAGCAACTATTCTTATACCGATAATAAACGTCTTGAAAATATCAATATCTTAAGAGTAATCCCGGGAGGAAACAGCCA
Source organism: Sphingobacterium sp. T2 (assembly GCF_000814685.1). Classification (GTDB taxonomy): domain Bacteria; phylum Bacteroidota; class Bacteroidia; order Sphingobacteriales; family Sphingobacteriaceae; genus Sphingobacterium; species Sphingobacterium thermophilum. Next base: position 6,350 of record NZ_JXAC01000025.1, on the reverse strand, counting down.
GACCACCTTCGACCAGATGGCTGACGCTATGGATAGAATGAAGACTCATTCTTATAAGTTTGGTGTGGAGCAGAGAACCTCCAAACGCAATGTTTTGGTAGCTCAATTTACGGGCAGCAACAATAATAACGATGAAAACAACATCAGTGACACCAAGATGGGCGAGCACTTTGGTGTGGTGGACTCCCTCTTGGATTCATACAATATTGCGGGAGATAAATTCAATAGATACTCCTTCAATGTAAACAACGAATTTACTATAGATTCTACCGGAAAAAAATTAGCGCTGGATGTGGATTATAGTATTTTCAACAGAGATGGATTGAGTAATTATGAATATGCTACGAAGCTAAATGATATGCAGCTGTTGCGTCCTATAGAGTATGAACAAGCCATTACTGGAAAGAAAATCAACATTTTTGCTACGAAATTGGACTATACCCAGCCGCTGTGGAAAGGAGCTCTGGAAGCCGGAGTGAAGTATAGCAACGTGGATACGAAAAATGATATATCCTTCCTTTTGTCAAATGATAAGGCCGGAAATTGGATTGTAGATAACGGTAGAACCAACAGCTTCAACTATACCGAAGAGATTATGGCCGGCTACCTCGACTTTGCTCGTGACATTAAGAAATGGGGTTTCAAAATAGGATTACGAGGAGAATACACCATATCGAACGGCTATTCTCCTACGTTAGATGAGGCAGTGAAGAAAAATTACTTCGATTTGTTTCCATCAGCTTCCGTATCCTATTCGCTGAATGAAAACCACAATTTTTCTTTAAGCTACTCACGTAAGGTAACAAGACCTAACTACAATGACTTGAACCCTTTTGAAACATATATAGATAAGCGAACTTATGTCAAAGGAAATTCCTTCTTACGGCCTTCGTATAAAGACGGTTTCACGCTAGTCTATACCCTATTTAAGCGATTCAATGTTGCGGTAGGTTTTGATTATACGAATGACGCTATCGTAGAAAGTATTGGACAGGATTCGGTGTTGAAGACTACTTGGGTGTTGAAAGAAAATGTGGGAAGACAATCCACAGGCTATGTCAACCTGACTGTTCCTGTACGTATAGGCAAAGTATGGACCATGTACAACAACCTGACAGGTATACATTTATATTTCAAAGGTCCTGTTTCGGGGTATTATGTGGATCAGGGGGCGTTCTTTGTTCAAGGTAACTCGACCAACACATTTAAACTTAACAGCCAGCTTTCGGCAGAAGTGTTGGTAAGGGGTAACACACGTTTTATATTCAATATGTATGAGATCCAGCCGAGAATAGCGACAGACTTAGGCCTTACTTACAACTTCAAAGACAAAGTTTCCAGTCTTAAATTCGGTTTTACGGATGTGTTCCATACGGACCACAACAACGTGTTCACGCACTTCAAAGAGTTTGACTCTAAGATTTATCAATACCACGACAGCCAAACGTTCCGACTTACCTTTACACGCAAGTTCGGAAATCTCAAACAGTCGTTCCGCCGTATTGACAACAACAGTGAAGAGAAAGAACGTGCAATGTAATCGTTGTATTAATTCTTAGTTATTATTTATAATAGATGACCGTAGACTGAAATAGTCTGTCGGTTTTTTTTTAATTATTGCGATATGAAATTTAAGTAGCATAGCTGTTTTTTGTGCTTCCAGTTCCGGCTTTGACGCCATCTGGACACAAAAAGCTTATAGTGTAGGAGCCTTTATGGCACAGCATAATATTACCGTAGTGTATGGAGGAGGCCGTGTAGGCTCATGGGGGCTGTAGCCGATGGAGCTCTAGACCACAAAGGAGAGGTGATTGGGGTTATTCCGCATTTTCTTAATAGCAAGGAAATCGGTCATCATGGGGTCACCACGCTGATTACGGTGGATAATATGCACCAGCGAAAGATGAAGATGAATGAACTCAGTGAAGCTATAATAGCTCTGCCGGGCGGATACGGCACTATGGAAGAGTTGTTTGAAATGATAACGTGGGGTCAGCTGGGATTGCATCAAAAGCCCGTGGCTTACTCAACATAAACGGATTCTACGATCACCTTATTGCCTTTGTTCAGAATATGGTGGATGTGGGGTTGCTGAACAAGCAAAATCAGGAGATGTTGTTGGTGGCCGATAACATTGAAGAGTTGGTGGCAAAGATGGAGCTTTATGAAGCTCCTTCCGTACCAAAATGGTTAGATAAGGAGCGTAGCTAGAAAGGAGGAAAGATGCCGCTGTCTAAAGATTTTAAATCCATCCATTTCAAGATTTGGGAGACGTATTTTTCCCAAGCTTATCCCAACGGAAGACTGAAGTTTCCCGAACTAGCTAACATTTTACAGCTTACGGCGGCCGAACATGCGGATTTAGGAGGGGTGGGATTTAGCGATCTGTCACAGCACGACCTATCGTGGGTGATGAACAGAATGCGTATAGAAGTAGAAGAGATGCCCTCCTTTGGAAAGCCTTTAAGAAATCAAAACATGGATAGAAGAGCTGAAAGGGTTTATGTCTATCCGTAACTTTGAGGTGTATGGTGAAGGGCATAAGATGATAGGTGTTTCATCCCTATGGGCTATATTCAATATGAAAACACGCAGACCGGGAGCTCTCCCCTTCGACACTTCTTACGTAGAACAGTTTCCCGAATTACATGCGACACATATTCCGAATCAGCGTATAGATCTGAACTTTCCTACACAGGATATCTTCCCGCAAAAGGTACAGTTTTCCGACCTCGATATCGTCAATCATGTCAACAATACCAAATACTTGGAGTGGTGTTTGAATCATCTTGATCCGCGTTTGATTCTGGAGAACAAGATAAAGGCAATAGATGTGAACTTCATCAAAGAGTTGAGCCTCGGAGAGGAAATACACATCCATAGAGGGGTCCTCGAAAACGGAAATATTGGTTTTAAAATTCAAAAAGGAGAACAAATTTGCTTTGCATGTGTTTTTGAAATAAGAGGCTGAGAAATTTAGGAATTTGTTATCTTTAATTGAAAACCAATATATTAACGCTATGATAAGATCATCACTACTTTTGTTAGCAGCATTCTTGATAGTCCTGTCGGAAGGGTATTCCCAACAAATAACAATCGGTAAAGTGTGGGAAGTCACCGAAGGCATCCATGTTCCGGAGTCCGTACTATATCACGCGCCAAATAATAAGTTGTACGTTTCGCTCATCGGAAAAGACGGAACAGACAAAGGAGAAATAGCCATTATACGTCCGGATGGCCAAATAGAGAATCTTCATTGGGTTACCGGCCTGAATGCTCCTAAAGGGATGGCTATATATAAGGACCTTCTTTATATCGCTGATGTGACAAAAGTAATCACGGTAGATATTTATACCGGTAATATGGTGGATGAACTTACCGTGCCTGAAGCAACCTTCCTAAACGACGTTACGGTAGATGATAACGGCGTGGTATATATTTCCGACACGAGAGAAAATAAAATCTTTCAACTGAAAAACGGAAAAATTTCGCTCTATATGGAGAATGTTCCTTCGGTAAATGGTTTGAAATATCATAAGGGAATGCTGCTAGCTCTGGTAGGAAAAGAATTGTGGGCCATAGACGCTCAAAAGCAGGTGAAGGTAATTGCAAAAGGTTTCGAACATGGCGGAGATGGCATTGAGCCCATCAATGGCGGAGGGTTTATTGTGACCTGCTGGCCTGGGCTAGTATATTTTGTCTCGGAGAAAGGAGAAATACAAAAGCTGCAGGACGTGCAAGGAAAGATGAATACCGCCGATCTGGGATATAACCCAAAAGAAAATATCATTTACATTCCTACTTTTAATAGCAACAGCATTATAGCTTATAAGATAAATTAAGGAGCGAAAGCTCCTTTTTTCTTTAGTGAAAGAAAGGAAGATTATTACCTTTGTTTTTATTCAAAACAATTGTTGTCATGCAAATAGAAACACTCTACGACATCTATCTACGATATCCTCAGGTATCTACGGACACCCGTAATATAAAACCACAGAGTATATTCTTCGCCTTGAAGGGAGCCAATTTCAACGGAAATGCTTTTGCTACTCAGGCCTTACAGAATGGTGCTGCCTATGCGGTCATCGATGAGCCGCAGTATAAGCAAGATGAACGTTATATTTTGGTAGAGGATGTGCTGAAGACACTTCAGCATTTAGCGTTGTTTCATAGACAGCAATTGACAATTCCTGTTATAGGTATTACAGGTACTAACGGAAAGACTACCTCTAAGGAGCTGGTATATTCCGTCCTTTCGCAGCAGTTTCGTACCTACGCTACACAGGGAAATCTCAACAACCATATCGGTGTGCCTTTAACTCTATTATCTATTGACAATACATATGAGATGGCCATCGTGGAAATGGGAGCAAACCATCTTAAGGAGATTGAGTTCCTGTGTAATATATCGCTGCCTTCTCATGGTTTTATTACTAATGTGGGTAAGGCCCATCTGGAAGGGTTTGGCTCATTCGAAGGAGTTAAGAAAACAAAGGGAGAGCTGTATGATTTCCTAGCCAACAATGGAGGGACCGTATTCCTGCAGGCCGACAACCCTCACCTTAAGGAAATGGCTTCTTCACGTCACTTCCATCGAATTGTGCGTTACGGCTTTTCGGACCAGAATGATGTGATAGGAAAGCTGTTGGAGGCCAACCCTTACCTATCCGTAAGCTGGAAAAGAAAAGATGATAGCCAGTGGTATAATGTGCAGACGCACCTTACAGGGTCTTATAATACTGAAAATATTCTGGCAGCAGTGACCGTGGGTCTGGAATTTGGCATGAGTCCGGAAACTATTAATAAGGGTATTGCGTCTTATGTGCCTAAAAACAACCGTTCACAGATTACCAAAACATCCAACAACATGGTCGTGGCCGACTTTTATAATGCTAATGTTAGCAGCATGATGGCGGCTTTGGAGAATATGCATGTGCTGTCAGCAGACCGTAAGGTTGTTATCCTAGGTGACATGTTTGAGCTAGGAGATGACTCTTTCGAAGAGCACAAAAACATCATCGAAAAAGCAAAAAGCTTGGGTTTTCAGCGCCTTATCTTTGTGGGCAAAGAGTTTTATAAACATAAAGACGATGTTGCCGAGTTTTATCCATCCATCGAAGAGGCTAAAGATGCGGTTTCCACTATCCGCGATAGCTTAGTGTTACTGAAAGCTTCACGCGGCATGACTTTCGAAAAGTTGCTGGAATTGCTATAGATTTCCTTCTCTATTTTTTTCTTACGACAGGGAGAGAAAGGTTATATTTTATAGCGACAATACGGATGATAAACACCAAGGTGGCGCTGATAAAAGCATTCCATCCGTTATGTACGTGTAAGCTGTTCAGCAAAACAAAAAGGAGGGCGCCGGAAAGGCAGGCCGAAGCGTAAATTTCTTTTCGAAGGATAAGAGGGGTTTCACTGATAAGAATATCGCGGATGACACCTCCCATGGCGGCGGAGAACATTCCCAACATGATGGCAGCAATGTTGCTGCTTTCATAGTCTATGGACTTTTGTGTTCCTACCACTGTAAAAAAACCTATACCTATAGCGTCGAACAGCGTAAAAGTTTTTGCTTAGATTATATAATTGTTTGTTGGCGATAACCGAGATAAATACTCCTATGAATATCGCGATAAGGTAATTGCCATCTTCCACCCATACCGGACGTATATTTAAGAATATATCGCGCAAAGACCCTCCACCGATAGCTGTCACAAAAGCCAGAAAGGTACATCCAAAAATATCTATTCCTTTCCGATGTCCGGCCATGGCTCCCGAGATGGCAAAGACCATAGTTCCTAATAAGTCAATAAAATAAATGATGCTCATAAGTGTTCCGCTGTTGCGTACCCCTCTAACAAAACTAATATAATTCTTCAAATAAAGTGTTTTTTTGCCTTTTTGAATAAGATTTCTTCGCTTTGCGCGTTAACAATATGGAGCTTGATAAAATTATCTGACAATGATTCAGCGTATTATGATTTTAAGGGTTAAAAAATAGGTTTAAAAATGTTTTGGAAGTTAAATGGTTTAAACTCTCTATTCTTTGCACCACTCCGCGAGGGAGAGAAGTTCTACGGAACGTTTGAAAAGAGGGTAGAAGAGGGTAGGGAAAAGATAGTTTATCTTTTTTGTTGCCCGATAAAAAGAAGAGAWAAAAAAACTTCAAAAAAAAGTTTTTGGAAAAATCGGATAAAGTTTCTACCTTTGCAGTCSTCGAAGTCCCGGTCCGCAAGGAAAGGGGGTAAGAAGAAGAAGAAATAAACGGCCGCAAGGCAAGAGATAAAGCCGAAGCGAGATGCGGAGGCGGAGAGTTCTTTAAGATATTAATCATGTAGCGTAACGGA
>NZ_JXAC01000249.1 GCF_000814685.1 Sphingobacterium sp. T2 | reverse complement strand
TTTAGGYAAGGTTGGGAATCCTGTACGGCGATGCTCTATCCAGCTTTGGAAATCTGTGAAGAACAAGGCATAGTATTTTTGTAGGATGATACGTTCTAGTTTACGATCATCGTTGGTATAGGGATCCCAAGCTGCAGAAGTGGTAACGAAGTAGTTGGCCGGAACAGTTCCTCCCCACAGGGTGACTACCTGCCGACACCCCATCCTTATAGAAGGTCTCCACATCACCGTCGATGTAGCCTTTCAACGCACATTCAGCAAGGATAAGCTTTAGTTCGCCATAGTTCATGATGTTACCCAAGAGCGGCTCTTGTTTTAATGCTTCCAAGTATTGTGAACGTGGAGAAGGTACCTGACCTACAGGATATCCACTAGGGATACCTTCAAAGACACCGTCCTTTTTTGAAGCCCATCTATCCAGACGAGGGTCATTCCAGTTGTTCAGGTTGTCGATGAAGAAGGTAGTATAGCCACTGTTGGTGACGAAGTCTACGTTACGGTATTCATGGAATTCCGAAAGATATGGCGCTGTGGTTTCAAAACGCAAAATCGCACTGTCATTGTTGTTGGCAAAAATAGGATAGTTGGACTTGCGTGTATCCACTATCTCTTTGATTTTCTCTACAGCTCCGAGCTCTCCCGTACCTGAAACACGCAACAGCAGACGTAGATATAGCGAATTGCCAAACTTACGCCATTTGGTAAGGTCTCCCTTATAAAGAGGATCTAACGACTTTTCGTCATCAGTTAATGAAGCGGTCTTAAAAAGCTCGTTAGCCTCTTCCAGCTTGCGGAACAAGTCTTCGTAGATATCTTTCTGTCTGTCAAACTTAGGCTGCAATACCAGCTGACGTCCTTTGTTGGCATCGAAGTAAGGCACATCCCCGTATACATCGGTAATGAGTGAAGATACCCAAGCGTCCAACACCAGTGAAATAGCTTTGTAAGCATCACTGTTGACCGCTTCAGCACCGACATAGATGTCGCGAATGTTTGTCAGCTGCAGATACCAGTTGTTCCACATATAGTCCGACTCCTGAGGACGTATTACATAGCGGTGGATTTCGTCTGCATCCGAGATGGCCACATGTACCTGCATAAGCTCATGTGTCAACCGTAAGCATCTGTTGAGGTTACGTTTTATGACATCGTGTATTGCAGGTCCGAGTAATGTTTCGGGAGTAGTAAATTTAGCTCCATCCTTACTTGTGTTAAGTTCAATAAAGTCTTTAGTACATGAACTAACAAGGCAGCTGGTAGCAAGAAGTATATTAACAAAAATCTTTTTCATGATTGTTCAGATTAAAAACTAACAGTCAGGTTCAAGCCGAAATTTCTTGTTGAAGGGAACTGAGCTACCTCAAATCCACGCTGGATATCGCTGTTGGCCAATGTTCCGAATTCCGGATCATATGCTGGCCAGTCACTCCATGTGAAGAGGTCTCTTCCATATACCCCTATTACGGCACGCTGCAATTTTGATTTCTTTAAGAATTTAGCAGGTAGCGTATAGTCGAATCGCACCTCACGCAGCTTGATGAAGTCCGTATTAAAGGTGTTAGCCTCCACATTGTCGCTCTTGAAATGTTCGTTATAGTACGTACCAATCTGCTCGGCTACGACATCATTCGGTCTATAAGTACCATCAGGATTCACCTGCACACCATCACCAATTATACCATTGTAACGTCCTGGTAATGTGTTTTTCAACTTACCCATTGTAGAGCCTATAACGTGAGTATGGGAGTACGCAACAGCACCATATTGACCATCCACCAGAACTTTCAATCTGAACTGCTTATACTTAAAGGTGTTGGTAAAACCCCACGTAAAATCAGGGGTTGCATTTCCTAAATAAAGGATATCTTCCGTCAAAGTAGGGTAGCCCTGAGCGTTGTAGATGATCTTTCCTTCCGGATTACGCTTGTAGCCTAGGCCGTACAAGTCTCCCATTCTTCCACCCACACGGGCTTCCATGGTACCACGAGGACCACTTTGCATCAGATAGGTAGAAACACTATCCGCCAAAGAAATTACCTTATTGCGATTGGTAGAGAAGTTACCTGCTACCTCCCAAGTTAACCCTTTATTCACCTTGACAGGCGTTCCTGATATCTGCAACTCAAAACCTTTAATTCTGAATCTCTCCAGAGTTCATCATGATATAGCTGTATCCTGTAGCACGATCTACCGGAACACGCAAAATCTGATCATGTACATTACTTACATAATAGGTAGCATCAATTCCTAGACGGCTGTTGAACATGCGGAAGTCTGTTCCTACCTCTATAGTTTTTGAAAGCTCGTTTTTCAGATTAGGGTTTGCAATATAGGTAGGGTTTGCCATCCCCGAAGGATAAGCTTCTTTTGACACGTAGTTGTAACTAGTAAGATATGGTGTCACACCTCCACCTCCTACCTGCGAATAAGAAGCTCTAAGTTTCCAGAATGAAATTTTTCTTGGAAGATTTAAGATTTCATTCATGGCAGCACTTAAGTTCACCGAAGGATAGAAGAAGCTGATATTATTTTTTGAATTTTCCGAGGCTAATACCGAAGCCCAGTCATTACGTCCGGTGATGTCTAGGAAAAGGTAGTCGTTATACGAGAATTGTGCCATACCGTAAAGGCTGCTTGTAGCATATTCTTTAGTCGTTGATGTCGAGGTCACGCGGTCCAGACGGTTGGCAAAAGTATAAATTCCAGGATATCTTAAGCGGTCGGCCGACAGACCAATCATCTTGTAACGATTGATCATGTAAGATCCACCGAACGAAAAGTTGCTTTCAAAAGCCGATGACAGCTTACGCTTATAGTTCAAAAGAAAGTCGGCATTTACCTCCATCATGTCTATATCCTGTGTGCGGTACATACCGTCAGGGAAACGGGCAGTATCCTTAGGTCTCTTTTGAGAGCGGGACTCACTAGCCCAGTCTGTGGAGGTACGCACCATCAGGTTCAAGTTGTTGTTGAACTGATAGGTTGCATTGATAGCTCCGATTAGCTGATTACGGTTAGAGGCGTTAAGCATCTCATTAACGATAAGGAAGATGTTGTCCAAGCCGTTGCTGAAAGGACGGATTTGCTCTAGACCTTCACGTCCTGGCTTCCACCATTTTTTATACCAGTTTAGGTCGGCATTAGGAACTAGCACCAAGATGTTGTACATCACCGTCTGGTTGTTATAACCCGTTGACGGCAGGTTGTCCGAAGATTTGTTGATGTAGCTCATCTTGGTAGAGATTTCGAGCTTATCGTTGACCTTTTGACTTACATTCAATGCCAAAGTGTTACGTGAATACCCCGTATTAGGACAATCCATTTATTCTGAAGATTTGTATAGCTTAAGCGGGATGTAGTTCGTGCATTTCCACCACTGATAGAAATGCTGTTGGTGAAAGTCTGAGCAATATCGAAGAAATCCTTTCTATTGTTTTTGTATGGCACCCAAGGTGTGCGCTCAGCACCTCTTCCCAACACATTAGGGTCGAACTGATAATACTCCTGTCCGGCAAATTTAGGCCCCCATGCCGCGCTGGTATTACGTGTGTTGGATCCATCTTCGGTAGCACCATACGAATAATAGCGGTCGTTGCCTATCGCTCCCTGACCATATTCGTATTGGAAATCCGGCCAGCGGTTGATGAATCCAAAAGTAGAATTGGAGTTAAAGGAAATTCCCAACCCTTTCTGTGCAGGCTTTCCCGCTTTCGTGGTGATGATGATAGCGCCGTTAGAGCCACGTGAACCATAAAGAGCAGCAGCTCCCGGACCTTTCAACACCGACACGGATTCTATATCTTCCGGGTTGAGGTCCGAAAGACCGTTACCGTGATCTATAGGATTTTCAGTACCTAAATAGGCGCCGTTAGGTTCTGTGATGGTCGTGTTAACCACTACACCGTCCACCACGATAAGTGCCGCATTGTTGCCACTTAAGGAGCTCTCACCACGCAATATAATCTTGTTTGTTCCGGCAGGTCCTCCTCCCGATTTGATGAGATTCAAGCCGGCAACCTTTCCCGACAAGGCGTCAGTCCAGTTGTTGGAAACGGCATCCATCAGTTCGTCGCCACTAACCTTGGTTACCGAATAACCAAGAGATTTTTCTTCTCTCTTTATACCCAGCGCCGTAACGACGACCTCCTCCACTTCCATCTTTTGCTGCTGTAAGGACACATTGATAGTGCTTCTGTCACCTATCACCACTTCTGTACTTTTATAGCCAAGTAAAGTGAAGACCAAAGTGTTTTTAGTATCGTTGGCACGGATGGTATATTCACCACTAGCATTCGTTTGCTCTACGATATTCGTTCCCTTCACATTTACCACCACACCAGACAGTGGCTCGTTATTGGCATTGGTAACTTTACCTTTAACGACAGGACGTTGTTGCTGTTGCGTCGCAGGCTTCTCTTTTTTGACAATAACAATAGTATTGCCGTTGATGGTATAGGACAAAGGTTGATTTTCCAACGATTTATCGAGGATTTCGTTGATCGTAGCATTTTTAAGTTCTACAGAAATCAACTTATCCGAAGGCAAAACATTGGAATTATAGATGAAGTTATAGCCCGTCTTGGACTCTAACTCATGCAGAATGTGCTTCAGCGTGACATTCTTCTTCGAAAAATCGAATTTTTGTCCATAAGTACTTGCGCCTGCCAATTGCAAAAAGGCAGTGATGAGTATTACGAAACAGAGTTTCATCTTCAAGAAAAAAATTTATGTATATACAATTAGAATTGTATATGTTGAGACATTTTTTATACATTTGAATGAAGTTGTTTAATCTATTGGTTTATAAATCAATTGGTTATTGTTACACTCAAAAAGTCGGGAGAGCTTCCACCTCTCTCGATTTTTAGTAAACTGCCAGTACATTATCTCTTAACGCATAACAGTCACCCTCCTTTCTTGTCTCTTGAATTTTATAGTTCCGGTGAGTTCCATACTTTTAAGAAGCTCTGACAGTGTGCTGTTTTTGGAAAATTTACCTCCAAAAACTTGCTTTTTCAATGCTTCATCCTCATATTGAACCTCAATATCATACCATCGGCTTATGCGCGTCATGATGCTCTCCAGCTCCTCATCCCGGAAGATGAAAAAACCATTTTTCCAATCAATGTCTCTCTCCACGTCAGCATAAGAAACGTTTGAAATCCCCTGACCTTCGGAAGCTAATGCTGCCTGTCCGGGTTTTAATTTTACAGCCTCACGGTCATATCGGAATTCTACTGCTCCTTCCACCAGCGTAGTCTTCACAAAGCTGTGACTGCTGTAAGCATTTACATTGAATTGCGTCCCCAACACTTTGACTTCTGCGCCTTGAGCCTCCACGATAAAAGGCTTATGAACATCTTTGGCCACCTCAAAGTAAGCTTCTCCCGACAGCTGTACCCTGCGCTCCTTGTGGCTGAACTCCACCGGATATTTTAGACTTGTTCTCTGAGCTGAGCCACACCTTTGTACCATCTGCCAGCACCACCTTATACATTCCCCCTCGAGGATGGAAATACTGTTGTAAGATGTTGCCGCTACGGTATTTTCCTTACGAGCATATACAATATTTCCGTCTTCCGACTTGATGATTTCGCTGCCTCCATCTGCCGTCAATACACCTTGTCCTACACTATCCAACAGTACTTGTCTGCCGTCAGACAAGGTCAGAACAGCTTTGTTGCTTCCCGGCATGATATCGCTGGATACCTCCGCTGGCTTTTGTAAACCGACCGTATACTCATTTTGCGGTTGGGATACATAATAAAATATCCCCCCCATTAGCATTATGGCAGCGACAGCCGCTGCCGCAAAGCGGACATATGTTTTTCGCAAGGGATGTTTCTCTTCCTTGCGCAACACAATGTTGTTCCAGGCTTTCTCTTTGTTCCTTTTCCTCCAAGCGCCTTTGCGATCTTCCTTTTGGGAATCACGCACCAAAGAGTCAAACAATTCTCTATGCTGCGGATCGGCATTAACCCACTGCATCAATTCACGATACTCACTTTCCGATATATTCTTATCGATGTACTTGAGAATTAATTCGCTTCTCCGTAATGCATCATGTATAGCTTTATCCTCTTGCATATATCATAAAGACACGCAAGAATAAAAAGTGGGTAATAAAAAGTTTAATTTATTGCATTAAATAAGAAAAGAAGGAATGAAAACAACGATGTCAGCTTAAGACGAAGTAGATGTAAGACTTTCTGTTTTTGCTTTTTGAGGGTGTTTATCGAAATTCCGAGCTCATCGGCAATTTCATGATTTTTCTTACCTTCTACATAGCTTAAATCCGAAATAAGTCTATAATGTTCAGGCAGCTCGTCAAGTGCCAACTGAACGTGAGAAAGGACTTCAGCGCGGATGATGCTGTCTACCACAGCATTTTCAATGAAGGAGGTTTTGTCTTTGATGGCTTCACTGCGATATTTTTCCACGACCTTGGCATGTCTTACGAAATTTAGACATTGATTTTTTACAGAGCGATAAAGGTATTGCTTACATGCGATGGAATTGCCTTGCACTTCTTCGATGTGCTTCCATAGCTGTACGAAAGATTCTTGCACCATATCTTCTGCAGCATCCTCATCCTCAATCATCTGCACAGCAAAAAATACCAAACGGTCATACAACTGATCGAACAAACTCCGTATCAACTCATGGTGGTGACTGGCCGGTTTTGACAATAGTATGTGTCCGATATTTCCCAATGGTTTGTGGTTTATAATGTTATCGCAGTTTTTTGGCGGGACTAAGCTAAAACTTTTCGACAAACTAAACAAGAGCGATTATTTTTTCTTGTTTTTACAGAACAGAATTAAAGACCAGAAAATACATTTTCTTAAAACTTTTACAGTATGCGCTATTAATAAGACAATGTTAGAATGATGGGAAAATGGTCTGAAGCATAATTTTCCTTATGCAAAACTTCAAAGGTTACATCTTTTACGTTTTTATAAAATTTTTTGTTTCCAATAAGATAGTCTAAGGTTACACGTGGTTTTGATGTCGAAAAGGTCAACGTCTTCAGATTTTCTTTCTGAATGATAAATCCTCTTTGTGAGAATTCATCCAGCAATGCATTATCTGCATGGATGTTCAGGTCTGCGCCAAAGATAATTTTAAAATTTTTATACTTTTCCAAATGGAAAAAAATCTGTTCCAGTTGATTTTTACGCACCTCATGGCTCAGATGATCCAGGTGGAAGGAAGCAAAGATGATGTCCTCTTTTGCTACACGCACCTTGATAACGGCCAGTGCACGTATTTCATGCTTCACTGTATCATGCGGAAAGATACGATAAGCATGTGCTTCTACAATAGGATAGCGTGATAGCACCCCAACGCCATAGTCCCCTCCCTCTCTGTCTATTGCTTTGGCAAAGAAAGAATGCATGTCTGTACGTTTGGCCAACTCAGCAATTTGGTCGGAATCTTTGCCCGAACGACGGGTAAATCTGTCCACCTCCTGCAAAGCTATAAGGTCGCAAGGATGTCTGTTTATGACAGCAGCAATAGAGTCGAGCTCCGTAACACCCCACCCTTTACTCGGAGGACTGGCAATACGTATATTGTAGCTCATCACACGGAGTTTCTTATGCTGAGCAACACTTGCAGCGCCGACATACAATAATAAGAAAAGCAGAAAATAGATTTTCCTCATTCTATAATGTTTAGGTTTATATAAAGATAAGATTAATAGCCTATATAGGAAATTATCACCGAAGCTTTTCATCAAGAAAAAATACAATCTACCTTATCCAAAAAAACGTTCATCTTTCATTCCCGAACGGTTGAAGAAAATGACACTACCACGGTTCAACTCAGGATAAATTCTAATTTCAGAATAATAACCACCTCCACCTCCTGCGTGACAATAGTAAGTATGACCATTTAGCCGGCCCTTAAACCACGATAAGCACATACCTGTCTTCCTGCCTTTAGCAATGAACTGCTCTTCAAAAAGACAATTTTATAATAATCAGAGATCAACAAATCTTTGGTCAATAAAGCTTGTATGTACTTGACAAAGGCCATTGGAGGGCCTATCAGTCCGCCGTAAGCACTGCCATTGACATGAAACAGATTAAAGGCCCTCCACTTTCTTTCTGTGGTAGCCATAAATTTTTTCTTGTCCACAAAGAAGCCCAGCACCATATTTGTTAGTGACCACTTTGGGTGGTATCCTTTTGCGTGATTAGCGGGGTGAGGTATAGTAAACCCAAGTACTTCATTGTCTATCGCAAGCTTTGCTATAATATGGTCTTCCACATAAAGTCTTAAAAGACGTACCAGATACTGTTTCAATCAAATTTCCAAGAATAACATAGTCTAAATTTGAATAATTGAACTTTACACCCGGAAGAGCTTGGGATTTAGCATTTTTCTGAATAATAGATTGAAAAAATTCTTGTTCATCAAAATTATGATGCTCTGCATCCAAATGTATCCATGCAAGAGGAATTGGATTTGGAAGACCTCCGGTGTGGCTAAGCAAGTGTTTTATGGTGATGCTATCGCCGTACGGAAAATCCGCCAAATAATGTACTACGGGCTTATTAATATCCAAAAGTCCCTTTTCTGCCAACTGCATGATGGCCAGTGCGGTAAAAGTTTTGGTGACAGAAAAAGCATTGTATGTGGTGTTGAAATCTACCGCTCTCCGGAGGGAAACATCCGCATAACCATCTTTATAAGAATAAATTATACTATCCTTACTGAAGTAAAAATATCGATGGAAGGTGTATTCCCTTTATGGATTTCTCTTTTAAAAAGATCTTCCGGCTTCTTCATTACACTTTTACTCTGTAAAGTTATAAAGACGAATATAAAAACAGCTACAGTTACTATGCTGACTAACAGCTTCATAGGTTATTTTATTCCTCTAAAAATAAAATTTTTTCATGTATTTGCATTAAAGACCTAAACCGAAGACCGTTTAAAAATAAACTTAATTGATAAATAAATATTCAGTACTCTATATTTGCTAAAGATAAAATTATTTTTATGTATAATTTCAAAAATGACTATTCGGAAGGGGCACATCCGTTAATTCTTCAAAAACTTATAGACACCAATTTTGTGCAGCAGCAAGGCTATGGAGAAGACGAATACTCTATAGAGGCCAAGCATATTCTTAAAAACAAAATAAATAATCCGGAAGCGAAAATATTTTTCCTTTCCGGCGGTACACAAACCAACCTCACCGTTATAGCTTCTTTATTGCGTATTCATGAAGCGGTAATCAGTGCACGTACCGGACATATCTATGCTAACGAAACCGGTGCTATTGAGCTACTGGCCATAGAGTTATCACCGTAGAGACGGCAGACGGAAAACTCCGTCCTACACATCTTGAAAGCGTATTGCTAGAGTATAGCTTACGTCCACACGTTGTAAAGCCTAAGATGGTCTATATTTCCAATTCTACTGAAATCGGCACCATATATAATAAGTCGGAGCTGGAGGCTCTTTCAAGCTACTGTAGGGAAAGAGACTTGTTACTCTTCATGGACGGAGCACGTCTTGGACATGCTCTTACGGCGGACGACAACGATCTTAGCTTGGAAGATATTGCCCAGTATACGGATGTTTTCTATTTGGGAGGCACTAAAAATGGAGCTCTTCTAGGTGAAGCCGTAATTTTCAATGATTCGTCATTGGGGGAAGAGTTTGACTATGTATTAAAGCAGCGTGGAGCACTTCTCGCCAAAGGCCGCATTTTGGGGATTCAGTTCTTGGAATTGCTGCGTGACAATTTATATTTTAACTTGGCACGACATGCCAACGTGCAGGCACAGAAGATTGCCGCAGCTTTTCGTAGTGAAGGTTACTCTTTCCTCACCGAATCATCCACCAACCAAATTTTCCCCATACTAACCAAACAGGAAATCACTAAGTTGCTGAAAAAGTACGATTTCTACATCTGGAAAAATATTGATGAGACCCACGCCGCCATCCGTCTTATCACCTCCTGGGCAACACCCGAAGATATCGTATTGGAGTTTGTTGAAGAAATAAAATTATTATAACAAGTAAAAGAGGTTATCTGAAAATAACCTCTTTTTGTCCTTTATCAGAGACAACCATGGCTTTGTTGGCAAAGTAGAAGCTTACCAATGCCGTCAAAAAAATGGTGATGCTGGTTGTAAGCATGATATCTCCTATTCCTACTAAAGGAGAGATAAGTCCTCCCATGAAAAACTGAAAGAACCCTAAGAGCGCAGAAGCACTTCCACTGTTTTCTCTTTCGAGATTTAGGGCTAAAGATGTTCCTGCAGGTAGTAGTATTCCCACGGCGATAAGTAGGATAAAAAATGCAATCTCTACCACCAGCACATGCCATTGAAAATAAAGCACCACCGCAATAAATATAGTGGTGGCTAAGGCTAACCTGCTAGCAGAGGCAAAAGCCTGCCTTGCCGACACAAAGCGTACTATAAGCTTATTTCCTATGATAAGCCCCACGGCATTGACTGCAAAAAATATTCCGTATTGAGAAGGTGTAACCTTATAAATATTCTGAAAGATGAACGGCGAGGAGGCTAAGTAGGCGAAAAACATCCCCATAGTAAATCCTATGGACAAGGTATAATTGAGATAATTGCGGTTTCTAAGCACCTTACCAAAAGACGAATAAGTTTTGAGCATATTGCCCTGCAGTCGTCTCGATACAGGTAGCGTCTCTTTGAAATAAACTCCTCCCATAAGGATACAAACACCCAAATAAGAAGTACAACAAATATTACCCT
>NZ_JXAC01000248.1 GCF_000814685.1 Sphingobacterium sp. T2 | reverse complement strand
TTACATTAAATAATGGTTACAAGTATAAAATGGAGTTAGCACTTGCATTACACACTATTTAACGTAAGGGGAAGCCGCACACTTCCCCTTTTCATATAAATAAGGGAAAAGAAAACTATTTACACATTCGCATATATCGGGTAATTATTCGTTGCACGGACCGTTCATAAAATAAAAGGGCTTTGAAAATTTTTGCTTGCTTTTCCATTTTGTCTTCTATTAGTCTGTTAACTTACAAAGCCGTAATATTGAAAGCTTTGCTTTACAAATATAAAAACTATTTTAAAAATGTCTACTATTTTTATAGATTTAATATACATTTTAAAATAAAACACTAATACACAACCAATTAAATAAAACCTCAGGCAATAAAAAAGCCTGCTTCAACAGCAGGCTTTACCTAATCAACAAATTAACGAATACTAAAAACAGTACTTATTTTCTTCGATGATTTTACGGGCAATACGTTGACGAGCTTCCTTCACATTGAAAGGTTGAGCTTTTGTAAAACGACGTAAACCCACAAGCATCATATTTAGTTCGTCTCCTTCACCGAAAGAGTAAAGGGCTTCTTTAGCGGCAACATACACTTTATCGATAGTACTGTATAGATATACGCGAGCCATATCGATAGGTAATGCCGCAGCCTCTTCTCCTTTCGTATGATAAATTTTTTCTGCACGTAGAAGCACCGATTCAGCCACATACACATAGCCAATGATATCGGCGATATTCATAAGGATTTCTTGCTCTTTGGCCAAGGTCATCATTAGCTTTTGCACTGCGGCTCCGGCCACCAGCAACCCCGCCTTTTTCAGATTGGCGATAATTTTCTTTTCGGCAGCAAAAGGATCTGTCATCTTCTTCACCGAAATCAGGGATAGACATCAGCTCGTTAGCTACAGCCTGTGCCGGTCCCATCAGATCCAGTTCACCTTTCATCGCACGCTTTAAGAGCATATCTACAATCAACAGACGGTTCACTTCGTTCGTACCTTCAAAAATAACGATTGATGCGAGAGTCTCTATACGCTCTTTCCATGGGAGCTTCGGCAGAATACCCCATACCGCCGTAAATCTGAACACCTTCATCCACCACGTAGTCCAACATTTCCGAACACCACACCTTGATGATAGCACATTCAATAGCAAATTGTTCTACAGATTTGAGCTTAGCCTTAGCATCATCCATGCCACCAGCAATCAATGCATCATAAGCATCATCGATATTCTGGCCGGCTCTGTAGGCTGCCGATTCTGTCGCGAAAAGTCGTGTAGCCATCTCCGCCAACTTATAGCGTATGGCACCAAACTTAGAAATAGGCAAGTTGAATTGTACGCGCTCATTAGCATAGTTCACCGCCTTGCTAATTACCGACCGTGCCGAACCGATTGTAGCTGCCCCCAGTTTAATACGTCCAATATTCAGAATATTCACGGCAATCTTGAACCCATTACCTCTTTCCGACAGCATATTTTCTACCGGAACAGGACAGTCATTGAAGAAGATTTGGCGTGTCGAAGAACCCTTGATACCCATTTTATGTTCTTCAGGATTCATCGTAATACCGCCGAAATTCTTCTCTACTATAAAAGCAGACAGGTTCTTGTCATCATCGATTTTCGCAAAGACAATAAAGATGTCCGCGAAGCCCCCATTGGTGATCCACATCTTCTGACCATTGATCAGATAATGGGTTCCCTCGGCATTAAGCTTTGCAGAGGTACGTCCCGAGTTGGCATCCGACCCGGAGTTTGGTTCCGTCAGACAGTAAGCAGCTTTCCACTCTCCTGTAGCCAGCTTGGGAATATATTTAGCCTTTTGTTCTGCATTACCATAATAGAGGATAGGCAAAGTACCGATTCCGGTATGTGCCGAAAGTGCTACAGCAAAGGAGAATCCTCCCCCCACCGCATCTGCAACAAGCATGGAGGTGTTGAAATTTTTACCGAAACCACCGTATTCTTCCGGAATGGATACACCTAATAAGCCCAGCTCTCCAGCCTTATCCAACAAACTTTGCATCAGCCCTTCCTCTTGAGCATCGATACGATCCAGCTTATTCAGTACTTCCGTATCTAGGAAGTCCAAACACGTTTGGCGTATCATCTGAGCTTCTTCATCAAATTCTTCAGGGATGAATACATCTTCGTAAGAAGTTTCTTGTATTACAAACTCTCCTCCTTTTATTGCTTTTGTTGTCATAATTTTTTAAGTCTTTTGGTTATCGAATACACCAAGGAATCTCCTTGTCTTCGTTTTTTAAATTTTCCGATGATAATTATTTATTAGTCTAATAATTCAAATATTCCGGCAGCCCCCTGACCTGTACCCACACACATGGTAACCATGCCGTATTTTTTACCGCGACGGCGCAATTCGTTTAACACTTGCACGGTCAGTTTAGCCCCTGTACATCCTAGAGGATGTCCCAAAGCTATCGCCCCACCATTGACATTTACCTTCTCTTCGTCCAAGCCCAATTCACGGATAACCGCCAAAGATTGCGAAGCAAAGGCTTCATTCAGCTCAAAGAGATCCACTTGGTCTTTGTCCAAACCTGCCATTGCCAAAGCTTTAGGAATAGCCACCACAGGACCTATCCCCATGATGCGTGGAGGAACCCCTGCCACAGCATAGGATATAAGTTTGGCGATAGGCTTCAACCCCAACTCTTTCACCTTACGTTCGGACATTACAAGGACGAATGCCGCCCCATCCGACGTCTGTGATGAGTTTCCTGCCGTAACACATCCATTAGCAGCAAATACGGGCTTCAACTTCGCCAAAGCTTCCAGGCTGGTGTCAGCACGGGGACCTTCATCCGTATCTACGACATACTCACGGGAGCTAAGCTTACCGTCTTTGATGTAATTTTCTTTTACAGTTACAGGTACGATTTCGTCTTTAAAACGACCGTTTTTGATGGCATCTATAGCTTTAAGATGTGACTTTAAGGCAAAAGCATCCTGGTCTTCACGTGAAACGCCAAATTCTTTGGCTACAGCTTCAGCAGTAAGCCCCATACCCCAATACCAGTCTGGATGCTCCTTAGCGACTTTTGGGTTGGGAACGATTTTCCATCCTCCAAACGGCATTCCTGACATGATTTCTGCCCCGCCGGCGATAATGACATCGGCCATTCCGGATTTGATCTTAGCCGTAGCTGTAGCGATAGTTTCCAGCCCGGAAGCACAATAACGGTTTACCGTAACTCCCGGTACTTTGTCCGTATCCAGTCCCATGAGCGATATGAAACGCGCCATGTTCATTCCTTGCTCAGCTTCCGGCATCGCATTTCCAACGATAACATCATCGATATCTTCTTTATTAAGATTCGGTACCGAAGCTACCAGATGCTTAATTACTTCAGCGGCTAAATCATCCGCACGCATAAATCGAAAACCTCCTCGAGGAGCTTTTGCAACTGCGGTACGATATCCTGCTACAATATATGCTTCCATGTTATTTCTTTTTTGAAGGTTGTATCGGTATAATCCTTTTGCCTTGCATAATAAACTTTTGAGAACCTCCCTACAACCTGTAATATATTCTGTCTCTGTATTATACTCTAGTTTCTTAATGGTTTTCCTTTCGTCAACATATGCTGAATACGCTCCAGCGTCTTACGCTCGGCGCACAACTCCAAGAAGGCTTTGCGTTCCAAGTCCAACAGATACTGTTCTGATACCTCTGCTGGTGCTGAAAGATCTCCTCCACACATCACCCACCCCAGCTTCTCGGAGATTTTCTTGTCATGCTCCGAAATATAGCCACCGGCACGCATAGAATCAGCCCCCACATAAACTATCCCTAAACCTTGGTTTCCAAGCACTTTGATGTCTGTACGTGGTATAGGTTTCGTATATCCTGCTTCGGCAAGCTCTATAGCCTTCGCCTTGGCATCGGCCAAAAGCCTTGCCCGGTTCATGGTAATACCATATTTGCCCTGCTGCAGGTAACCCAGCTCGTATGCTTCCACTGCCGAGGTAGATACTTTTGCCTGACCTATAGTCAAAAAACGCTCTTTCAACGTATTCTGCACAATCTGGTCGTCTTTATATTCATCCGATGCACGGAGGGCAAACTCCTTAGATCCTCCACCTCCCGGAATCACCCCCACACCGAACTCCACTAATCCCATATAGGTTTCGGCATGCAACTGCACGAAATCGGCATGCATAGCAAACTCACAGCCTCCTCCCAAACACAGCTGGAAAGGAGCCACCACCACAGGAATCGACGAGTAGCGGATGCGCATAGATGTATTTTGGAACATACGTACGGCCATGTTGAGCTCATCGTAATCCTGCTCCACAGCCATCATGAAGATCATACCTATATTCGCTCCAGCAGAAAAATTCTTTCCATCATTGGTAATGACCAACCCTCGGTAATCCTTTTCCGCAATATCTATAGCCTTGTTCAATCCCTGAATCACATCTCCACCTATAGTGTTCATCTTGGTGTGAAACTCGCAGTTGATGATTCCATCCCCCAAGTCTATAATTGACACACCAGAGTTTTTCCATATTGTTTTCTGCTCACGGATATGATCCAACACTATTAAGTCTTCCGTTCCCGGTATAGGCTTATACGACTTGCTAGCAATATCGTAATAGTGTCTTACACCATTTTCTACCTTATAGAAAGACTCTGCACCTGAAGCAAGCATATCATGCACCCATTGAGCTACCTCTCCGGTTTGTCCTGGAAGACGTTTCTCTTCATTCTTGATTTTCTCTATAGTCTCCCGAACCCCCAAGGCATCCCACACTTCAAAAGGACCTAACTCCCATCCGAAGCCGGCACGCATAGCGTCGTCAATGCGGAAGAAGTCATCCGTAATTTCTGGAACACGCTTCGACACATATTCAAATAGCGGGTAATGCATGGCACGGAAAAGAACAGCAGCTTTATCTGTTCCCTGCTCATACACCTTCATACGCTTGCGGATATCTTCTACCAATTTGGTAGCTTCCAGCGTCGACGACTTAACCTTCTGCTGAGGGCCGTAGGTAAGGGTCTTCAGGTTCAACGACAAAATCTCTGAGCTGCCATCCGCACTTTTTACCTTTTCATAGAATCCTTTTTTTGTTTTTCTCTCCCAGCCACTTATTTTCCATCCATCTTGGTGATATATGAAGGTAGTTTGAAGACACCACGTGCTTCATCGTCCGGAGCATTCTGATCTAAGCCATTGGCCACATTCACCAATGTGTCTAACCCCACTACATCCGCCGTGCGGAAAGTTGCTGACTTAGGGTGCCCCATGGCAGGTCCCGTATACTTATCGACTTCTTCTACAGTAAGATCTAACTGCTCTACAAGATGTGTCAACGCCAGCATCGAGTAAACGCCAATGCGGTTACCGATGAAAGCTGGCGTATCTTTACACAACACAACTGTTTTTCCTAATTTCTTGTCTCCATATTCC
>NZ_JXAC01000247.1 GCF_000814685.1 Sphingobacterium sp. T2 | reverse complement strand
GGTTCTTTTGAGTCAGYRGGTCGTTTGATTGCTAMKMMATGGATTGTAAAAATTTCAGACCCACAGACGGGCCATCATACTATGAATATTCCTATAGCCATGGATGCAGTAGAGCGTATAGAGATCTTGCGAGGGCCTATGGCTCGTGTTTATGGTGCTAATGCATTGACCGGAGCGATCAACATTGTTACACGAAAGGATGTTAAAAGTGGGCTGTCAGCACATATACAATTGGGCTCCTCATTCGAAAAGAAGGAAGAAGGAGACGGAAAAGGCAGATATGGCGCTGGAGGTATGCAAGTGGTAGGTCAGCTTGTAGAACAGAATCACCAACACCTGTTCTCCGTTTCTTCACAAAAGTCGAATGGACAGCGCTATAACAGTCAAACGGAGGATATACGTACTTATTATCAAGGAAGCTATCAGCTGCAGGATGAACATTCACTAGAGTGGGCGGCAGGCTATATTAACAACGCTTTCGGAGCTAACGGTTATTATGCATACCCTGGTGATAGGGAATCCTATGAAATCGTGAAAACCTTTTTTAACCTTATGTTGCTTCCAAACATTATCTAGGAAAAAGGTTTTATCTAAGTCCACGTATATCCAATCGTTTTAACAAGGATGATTACCGCTATTATAGACAAGATCTGAGTAAGGCGCGTTCTGTACACAAGAATAATGCTTTTGCGGTGGAATTGAATAGCAGATTTACAACGGATTTCGGCGATTTGGGGATAGGGGTAGAGTATAGAGATGAGCAGGTGAACAGCAATAATCTAGGTAAGCATTTCCGATCAAACATAGGAACTTATTTGGAATATAGGACGCAACTTTTCTCTAAAGTAGGCCTTCATCTAGGAGCCTATGGTAACTACAATACAGATTACGGCTGGCAGATATATCCGGGAATGGATATGGGCTTCCCACTTAATAAAGATTGGAAATTGAATGTGAATGTAGGTGCCAGCCAGCGTATTCCTTCCTTTACAGACCTTTATCTAAATCAACCTATGAATAAAGGTAACCAGCAGTTGAATCCGGAATCTGCTTGGCAGTATGAGGCATCGATACAAGGGAAGGTGGCCGGATTGAGGCTAGAAGGACGTTATTTCTATCGAGAGATTACTGATTTTATAGATTGGATCAAACAAGCACATACTCCAGGAGAGGATTTGACCGACATCCCTTTTCAGCCATACAACTTTGGAAGCAATAAGGTTCATGGTTACAGTATAGACTTAAGAAAAGATTTTATTTTTTCTACTGATCAACAATTGAACCTTGTCGTAGGGTATAATCATCTTAACCCAAAAGAGATGAGCTATCAGGAGGATGTACAGTCCAAATATGTTTTGGAGAGCTTGAAACATCAGGTTTTGTTTCGTCTTTCTTATAGACGTTCGAATTGGACATTCAGCTCGGCTAACAGATGGATAGAGCGCGAGTTGAATAATCCCTATTTTATTTCTGACCTGCACCTAGGCTACCGATATGGGAAGTTGGATTATTATGTAGAGATGAGTAATCTTGCCAATGCCCAGTATGTGGAGTCCGGTGCAGTATTGATGCCCAAGCGCTGGTTTGCTGTAGGGGCAAGGTTTTCCCTTTAGAAGATTATAGACAAACAAAAAAGCATCGGAATTCCGATGCTTTTTTGTTTACGATTGTTATCTCTATTAGATAAACTTACCAACTTCTTGTGCTAAGTCGATAATTTTGTTTGAATAACCCCATTCATTGTCGTACCAAGATACAACTTTTACGAAGTTGTCATTCAACGAAATACCAGCTTTAGCGTCGAAGATAGAAGTGCGTGCATCGCCTAAGAAGTCAGTAGATACTACTTCGTCTTCTGTGTAGCCTAAGATACCTTTCAATTCGCCTTCTGAAGCTTCTTTCATCGCTTGTTTGATTTCTTCATATGAAGCACCTTTTTCTAGACGAACTGTCAAGTCTACTACCGAAACGTCAGCAGTAGGCACGCGGAAAGACATACCTGTTAATTTACCTTTCAAGGCTGGCAATACTAAACCTACGGCTTTTGCAGCACCTGTCGAAGAAGGGATGATGTTTTGGTAAGCACCCCGACCACCTCTCCAGTCTTTTACTGAAGGGCCATCAACAGTTTTTTGTGTTGCTGTCACAGCGTGTACAGTAGTCATCAAACCTTCGATGATACCGAATTTGTCGTGCAATACCTTAGCGATAGGAGCAAGACAGTTAGTAGTACATGAAGCGTTTGATACGATATGTTGGTCCGCTTTTAATTCTTTGTGGTTTACACCCATAACGAAAGTGGGGGTGTCATCTTTTGCTGGAGCAGACATAATAACTTTTTTAGCGCCTGCTTGGATGTTGTTTTTGAGCTAGCTCCTGTGTTAAGAACAAGCCTGTAGATTCGATAATTACTTCCGCACCTACTTCATCCCACTTCAAGTTAGCCGGATCTTTCTCAGCTGTCACACGTATAGTTTTACCGTTTACAACTAAATTACCGTCTTTTACTTCTACTGTACCGTCAAATTTTCCGTGAGTAGAGTCATATTTCAACATATATGCCATATAATCTGGCTCTACTAAGTCGTTGATACCAACGATTTCAATATCATCACGTTTTACAGCAGCTCTAAATGCTAAACGACCGATACGGCCAAATCCGTTAATTCCAATTTTCATTTTCTTTAATTTTTGTTTATTGTTAATATTTTATTAGATTTTGAATAGGTTCTTTTACTATAGTTTTAATATTCAAATGATGTTCTTTGGCTAAATCTAGCAGCCAATCCTGGTAGTTGTACGCTACCGACCCTGTAAGTCCTATCTGCGCGTCCGGATATTGGTCCAGCAGAAGGAAGATATAAGTACTTTAATATACGTTTCCAGTCCCTTTTTTATAATGGAGGCCAGATTAATTGTTCATTTTTGTTTTCGTAGAAAAAGTC
>NZ_JXAC01000246.1 GCF_000814685.1 Sphingobacterium sp. T2 | reverse complement strand
CACGCTTTGGCAGGATCTCCCGTACAACTCTCCTCGGTGCCCACGTATYAGCATACTTGATGCCTACAKGTGYGGAGGATTTTGCAGATAGTTCACGTGTGATACGGTTGGCCCTTCGGTCGAAGGACTCCGGCGCAGTACCCAGAATAGCAAGTCAGGAGTTTCACCTTTCGCTGCCAGCTCCGCTACCGTTGGGATATGTATTGTATTTTCCATAATAGTCTCAATGTTTAGAAGTTAGTCCAATTTGCTCTGTCGGCTTGTGCATATTTCCATGGAGCGCCATTGTTTTCCATATTTGAAAGCATGTTGTTGATGCTCTGCGGTGCCTGTGACTCTTCCATGACTACATACTGACGTAAGCCCATGATAATTTCCAAAGGATTAATATTTACAGGACATTGTTCTACGCAGGCATTACAGCTGGTACATGCCCATATTTCTTCTCTACTGATATAGTCGTCTAATAGCGACTTGCCGTCGTCGACGAAAGTTTTATTCTTATCGATGTTGCGGCCTATCTCTTCGATACGGTCTCTGGTATCCATCATGATTTTGCGAGGGGAGAGGAGCTTTCCCGTGATGTTTGCCGGACAGGAAGCCGTACAGCGTCCACATTCGGTACAGGTGTATGCGTCCAAAAGGTTTTTCCACGTCAGGTCGGTGACATCCTTGACGCCAAAGCGAGCCACTTCCCCACTAGGAGGAGGTATCGTAGGATCCAAGATGGACTTTACCTCTGCCGTCACGGAATCCAAGTTGTTAAATTTACCCTTAGGCTCCAAGTTGGAAAAGTAGGTGTTTGGAAAAGCTAGGATGATATGCAGATGCTTCGATATAGGAAGATAGTTTAGGAATGCCAATACACCGATGATGTGGAACCACCAGCATCCCCTCTCTATAGCTATCAACGCATTAGCATGGTCAGGAAGGAGAGCAGTAAGCCATTGGCTAATAGGAAAGCTCCCCGCCGTATGATAAGCAGCAACATGCATCTGCTGCATCTTAAAATCTGCTGCATTCATGAATAGGAATGCCGTCATTAACAGTATTTCTGTGATAAGAATATAGTTGGCATCCGATTTTGGCCAATTGTTGAGTTCAGGCTGATTGAGACGCTTTATTTTGATGATATTTCTGCGAATAAGAAATATCACACAGGAAATAAGTACCAAGATGGCTAATATTTCAAAAGCACCTATCAGAAAATCGTAAAACCCGCCTAAAAAGGATAATACGCGGTGTGTGCCGAAGACACCATCAATGACTATTTCCAGCATTTCTATGTTTATGATAATAAATCCTACATAGACACATAAATGTAGGAAGGCGGCGATAGGTCTTTTAAACATCTTTTTTTGTCCCAAAGCCACCAGAATCATTGTCTTCCAACGCAAAGAAGGATTGTCCGAGCGGTTAAGTTCTTTGCCCAGCTTGATATTGCGATAAATTTTCTGTGCATTTCTGGCGAAAAGAAATACAGCACCAACTAATAGTAAAGTAAATAATAGTTGACTTATCATAATTTGGATTTATAGGTTTATGTACAAATATAAAAAAGAAGTTAATATTATGCATGCATAATAATTATTTAGAAGGATTACAAATAAAAAAGGGGTAACCATTTTAGTTACCCCTTTTTATGGAATAGGTATATATTTTTTCTATTCTTTGATTCCTAATTTAGCTTTTACTTGCTGCGGAGATATCTTCTCCACCGGCGTGATAAATCACAGCACCGGCACCTAAGTCCAATACATAAGCCAAACCTTTTTCTTTGGCTACAGAGTTTATGGCATTCATCATTTTAGTTTGGATAGGGGCCATTAATTCTTGTTGTTTTTTTGCGATAGTTTCTTGCGCTACTTTTTGAACATCTTTGAATGCGTTGTTGCATTTGTTGATATTCTTTTTGAAGTGAGTCAAGTTTAGTTTGAGTTTGAACTTTATTTGCTTCACTTTGGTTTCTCAACAATTCTTCCGCCTCTTTTTCTTTCTTTTGAAGCTCTGTAATCATAGCTTCGATTTCTTTTTGTTTTTCCTCACTTAGGGCTTTTAATTGCTCAGTAGCTGTCTTGAATTCCGGAGTTAATTGGAATACTTCATCAGCGTTGATATGTCCGATTTTTTGTTGAGCATTCGCCACGTTAGTAGCAAAAAATAATCCTAATACTACAACCGCTCCTTTTAATAAATTTGTCATTCTTTTCATGTTGATCGTGATAATTACAAATGTAATTTTTTAATTCTATTTTTCTTATGTCTGTAAATTAGTGTTTAATTACTGATTTTGTTGCAACAAAGCCGGATTTGGTTTGTATCCCAAACGGGTGATAATGTCGTTGCTTTTGTCCAAAGCCGGATTGGCATAAAGGAAGGCCATTTCACCGCCTTTGTCTACGATGAAGTCGAAACCTTGGGCTTTGGCGAATGCTTCAATAGCTTTAGCGATTCTATCTTGAATAGGTTGGAAAAGTCTTGTTCTTTCTTTTTCCAATTCTCCTCCGAAACCGAAGCGCTGACGTTGAAGCTCTTTAACCTGTTTTTCTTTATTTACGATTTCATCTTCTCTGCGGCGACGTAAGTCCTCACTCAAAAGAGCATGATCATTCTGGTAGGCTCTGTAAAGTTTTTCAATTTCGTCATACTGACGGTCTATATCATTCTTGCCATTTTTTCGCTAGGTCATCCAATTGCTTTTGTGCGGCAGAATATTCCGGAATATGTCGGATGATATATTCAGAGTCAACATAGGCAATACGCTGTGCAAAGGTAACACCGATGCTGAGAGTAAGGAATGCTAAGATTGCCAAAAACTTTTTCATATAGCTATATATTTTTTTCTGTTATGTAGGACAGCAATAATAATAAAAAGTTTAATTATTAGAAACCACCCATACTTTGAATTATACTGAATGTAAAGCTTTGTTTCCACGCGTCGGTACGCATTCCCGGAATAGGGTCGAATGCATGACCGTAGTCAATACCCAACATACCAAAGATTGGCAGGAATATACGGGCACCAACACCTGCCGAACGACGCATCTTAAATGGATTTACTTCCGAGAATTTGTTCCACGTATTACCCGCTTCGGCAAAGGCCAAGGCGAATACGGTGGCTTGGTCATTCAACATGATAGGGTGGCGCAATTCTATTTGGTATTTAGCATAGATAGGGCTACCTGAGTTGATGGCAATGTTCTGCATTCCGTTACCGGTAGATTGCGGGATGATAACACCGTTGGCGTAGCCACGCATAGCTATGATTTCCGATCCCTGAAGGAAGTCAAAACCTTGCATACCGTCGCCTCCTAGCTTGAAGCGTTCGAACGTAGAGGTTTCCGTGCGATCGTTATATTTACCTAAGTATCCGAACTGTGCCTGTGTCTTCAGGATCAGCTTACCTACGATCTTGGTGTACCATTGCGAGTCAAACTTCCACTTATGATACTCTGTCCATTTGTAACGTACGTTGTCCGGATCGTTTTTGTAGTCGATATTGTTCCATGACGAATAAGGTGGTGTTACCGATACCGACAGGCGGATATGAGATCCGGAAGTAGGGTAGATCGGCGCATCGTACGGAGTTGCGGCTTATCTCTTGGGTGAAGTTGATGTTGTATGCTGTACCGTTAGAGAATAAGAAGTAATCTCCGTAAGTTTTGTAATTTATAACGTTGGAACGATAGAGCACTGCTGATCTGGAAGTAATTGTCCGGCCATTGCAGACGCTTACCCAAAGAGGCGGTAACCCCTGACATCCAGATACGTTGCAACTGGCTGTCCGAGATGATCTGTCTTCCTGTGTAATAGTCGAAGCCTCCGTACGAAGAGCTTGACGTATAAGCACTCAAACCAAAATATATAGGTTTCTTACCGCCGAGCCATGGTTCAGAGAAAGAGAAGCTGTACGACTGGTAGCGTTTTCCTGAGGTCTGGCCACGGATGCTCAACTTCTGTCCGTCACCTCGAGGAAGAGGCTTCCACGCTTCCTTCTTGAAGAAATTGCTTGTCGAGAAGTTGTTGAACGTCAAACCTAGCGTACCGATTATCTGTCCGGCGCCGTAACCTCCTGACAACTCGACTTGGTCGGAAGGCTTTTCCACGACATTGAAAACAATGTCAGTAGTTCCTTCGTCATGATTCATCGTCGAGGTAGGGATATCCGGTGTGATTTTTTGTTCGTCAAACATGCCTAGCTGCGAGATCTCGCGGATACTACGCATGATGAGCTCACGTGAATATTTTTGGCCCGGCTTGATGTAAATTGAACGCAACACCACGCGGTCGTTTGTCACATCGTTACCTTTCACGATAACGTTGTTGATGGTATATTGCTTTCCTTCGCTTACCTGAATTTCCAAGTCTATAGTATCGTTATAGATTCGCTTGATAACAGGATTGATACTGAAGGTTAGATATCCATCATTCTGATAGATAGCACTGATATCGTCGCCGTTACGTGTAGGTCCCATCAGCTTGGTATGGATTTTCTCTTCAGAATAAACACTTCCTTTTTCGATACCAAGGATGATGTTCAATACCGAATCCGTAAACTTGGTATTACCGGTCCATTCGATATTTCCAACATAATATCGAGGGCCTTCATAAATTTCTATGTCTATGGCAACTTCATTGTTGTCGTAGCGGTATACCGAGTCGCGTATGATCTGAGCGTCGCGGTAACCTTTGTCCTGCAATTTGGCGATAAGTTTTTCTTTAGCTTCTTTGTATTTTTCGTCCTTGAATTTTCCGGGACCGAAAATACGTGTCCATTTGCGTGGTCTGATTCCTTTGAGGTATCGTTTGAGTTCTCTGCTTGAGAATTCTTTGTTACCCGAGAAGTTAACGCTGTTAACTTTTGATTTTTTTGTTTTTCTGTACGTCAACTTGGACGATTTCGTTGTTTGCTTGTGAAGAATCTTTTAAAGTTTTAATCTTAATATCCGGATATAGGTAGGACTTTTCCCTCAAAAATTTCGTGATTGTGTTACGGGTAGATTGTAATAGGTTATCGTTTACTATTCTACCTGTATTAGCATTTAGCCTTTTTTGGATCTCTTCGGTTTGGGATTTGCTGAGTCCGTTGATGTCGATACGGGTAAGGCGTGGCCTTTCTTTTACGCGGATTTCGAAGAAGATATTTTCTCCCTGAATGCGTGTTGCCCATAGCTGAACATCTTCGAAGAGGTTCTGCGCCATCAAGTCTTTGATGACATTGGAGGTAGCTTCACTTGGTACTTCAATATATTGTCCTACGGTAAGTTTAGAAATAGTAAGCAAAACATCCGTATCCAAGTATTGGGTACCTGTTATGGTCACCCCTGCGATGACATAATCTTTGGGCTGCAAATAACTGAACTCGTCCGGATCTGTCAAGTTGATCGGCCCATTTACTTGCGCAAAAGTTGTTGAAGTCTTAACCAGTATAAATGCTAAAATCAGTATGTATAGTCGCTTCATTTATTTCTAATTATGGATGCTAAAGTACATCAAAGTCTTGTTAATTTTTGTTAAAAGATAAATTATTGAAAACCTGCTGTTTTTTACAGGCTATAGTTGTTCGCTAATCTTTCCAAATCTACGTTCTCTTTGTTGATAGTCCAAGATTGCTTCAAAGAGGTCTTGGCGTGTGAAGTCCGGCCATAATTTCGGTGTGAACCACAGCTCGGTGTAGGCCAGCTGCCATAGTAGGAAGTTGCTTATTCGGTATTCGCCGCTGGTACGTATCATCAAGTCTGGGTCAGGTGTGCCGGCAGTCTGCAGGTTGTCTGCAAACATCTTTTCGTCGATGTCTTCTACAGCAATTTCCCCTTTGGCGACCTGTGTGGCAAGCTTTTTGGTTGTCTCGATGATTTCGTTGCGAGAGCCATAGCTCAATGCCAGTGTCAACACGCAAGTGGTGTTATGCTGGGTAAGCTCTATCACGTTGGCCAACGTTTTTTGACAGTCTTGCGGTAGGTGGGACAATGTTCCTATAGCTTTCAGCCGCACTCCATTTTCTTGGAATGTGGGAAGTTCCTTGTTTAGAGAGTTGATCAGTAATTCCATCAGAGCTTTTACTTCCGCTTTGGGTCTATTCCAATTTTCGGAAGAGAAGGCGTAGAGGGTGAGGTGCTTAACGCCTATTTCTATGGCTCCTTCCAGCACTTCACGTACTGCTGTCACTCCGTTTTTGTGTCCAAAAACTCTTAACTTTCCTAATCCTTTTGCCCATCTGCCATTGCCATCCATTATAATAGCGATATGTTGAGGCAGTTTTGATCTATCTATCTTACTCTTAACACTCTATTCTGTTATTATTTTCTCCAACTGAAACAGTCGGTACTAAGTATGCTATATGTAAGGGTAATCCCTATAGTCATATAGCCGTCTTTTGTTTTGCCATCCCCTCGGGCCAATCCCGCATTTGTAAACAGATTGCCGGAGGGATCTGCCAAATATTCCCAGTCTTCTATTCCAAATTTACGTGTTACATCACCATCTTTTATCTCTACGTTTGGAACCCTCAGATATTGTGGTATTGAGGTAGCATAATATTTACTCACATTGTCCAGATTATCGGTGAATGCCAGACGATAGGAAATTTCTGCTCCTATAGCCCAGCTGTTTTTTAAATTATGCTTTATACCCACTCCGAACGGTAACAGCATATTCCATGTGGAATATATCGTCGGATTGCTTATTTCATCATATTCGAGCCGCAAAGGGTTGAGCCGTACTCTTTGTCCGCCATAGCGAACATAAGGATCATGGTTCAAAATCCCAATACCCGCAAATATATATGGCGTAAAATTAGGTGTTTGCTGTCTCTTTTTATTAAAAATTGTATAAAAGTTGAATTCGCCCATCAGTGAGAACTCCGTAATCCTGTTTTGGAAACTCAAATTCCTAGTATTTTGCAACTCGTTGTCAAAGTCTCTATCCTGTCCTTGAAGATGCAGGTAGTTGACACTCAGACCGTGCCCCCCAAGTAGGACTGAAGTTATATTTGCTGAATATTCCTCCTCCTAAGCTTTTGATATAGAGTGTGTTTTGTGGGTTTATGTCTCCCATGTATCCTGTTCCCATACCGGCAATACCTACCTCGTATCGTTGGGCATAGCAATGCCACGA